>JAJPYK010000120.1:0-4167 GCA_021205005.1 Paraprevotella sp.
GGCGGTTGAGCCACATCCAGGCCAGCGTGCAAACCACCAGAGCGGCAGGGCCTACATATTTTACAGTATGTGTGAGGTGGAATATCACCCATGCCAACGGACTGGATGCAAAGTCGAGTGAGCCGCCTTCAAAGCCTGCCGGAATGGCCACGGCCGAATCCTGCGTGATGTTGTACACATCGTGTGCCGCACTGGTAAAGTAGGGAGCGAGATTGGTAACGAAATACAAGCCGATAACCATCAGGATGAGGCCGATGATGAACGTTTTCACCACATTACCGTTTGTGATAGGCAGGATAATGGGAAATACATAGAACATGCCGGCCAAAGAGGCTAAGGGCAGGAACTGGTTTCCCGGCAGGACTACGGCGAGGAAGAGTGTGACGGGGATGAGCAGTAACGATACGACCAGCGTCGTAGGATGGCCGATGACCAGGGCCGGACTCATACCGATGTGCAAACCGGCATTCTCTCCAAATTTGCGGGCAATCATTTGTCTTGTGGCTTCGGAAATGGGGCGCAGTCCCTCGATGAACAATCCCGTGATGCGCGGGATCAGTTCCATTACGGCGCCCATCTTGATACCTAATCCCAGAATTCCCGGAATGCCGTTGACCAGTTCCTCTCCGTTTTTGCAGGCCAATGCACCGATGCCGCAGCCAACCAATACACCGAGAAATAGAGGTTCGCCCAAGATGCCGAATTTCCTTTTCATACCTTCGGCGTCGATATACAGTTTGTTGAATCCCGGGATGAGGTCGAGCACTTTGTTGATAAGGAGGGCCAGGGGCATAAATCCTTGGCAAAAAGGCTGAGGTATAGAGATTCCTTCCATCTTCTCATAGAACTTTTGGAACTTGGGCGCGGTATAGTCTGCCGCGATCAGCGTCAGAATGTAACAGATGATGGCTGAAAAGAATCCCCATGCGATGTTGTCCATGATGTAGTATACCATGGCACCGATGAAGGCGAAGTGCCAATAATTCCACAAATCGATGTTGACGGTCTTGGTGGTTTTGGTGAGCAACATGATGATGTTCACACCCAGACATACAGGAATGATGAAAGCGCCTACCGAAGTATTATAAGCTACAGCCGCGGCAGCAGGCCACCCCATGTCGAATATAGCTAGGTTGAGATGGTAAATCTCCACCACTTTGGAGAGGGAAGGGCTCAAACTGCTGGTGAGCAAGGCCGTGACGACAGACAGACCCACAAATCCCACACCTACGTAGAGGCCGCTTTGGAGAGCCTTCCCGAATTTGATTTTGATACAAACTCCCAGTATGGTAAAGATAATGGGCATCATGACTGCGGCGCCCAGGCCGATAATGTAACTGAATACAGCTTCCATATTCTATTTTTTCTTGGTATTAATTTCTCGATGATTGGTGGCGGCAAAATTAGAAAAAACAATTGGTAACGCAAACAGATATAATAAGAAAAAACTAAAACGCCCTGTTTTTCCCCGTTTTTTTGTATTCGTTACTTATACATAAGGCGGGAGGTTGCACGCTCTCCCGCCTTATGTATGGAATAAGAATAACCGGATGGGGTGAAAAGATCAGCTCCGTGGCGTGCACGGAAGTTTATAGATTTTATAACCGTCGTCCGACAAGGCGGCCTGTAATTCGGCTAAGGGTTTGATATTCCCCGTAAACTCGATGACAGCCCTCGGCGGGTCTAAAGTAACTTTGGCTTTTACACCCTCGATCTGGTTCAACGCTTTTTCCACATGGGTGCGGCAGTGGTCGCACATCATGCCTTCTACTTGATATTCCTTCGTCATTTTAGAATTGTTTTTGAGAGTTGGGTCTTCTTTTTTATTGTCGAGTCGGAGTTTTTTCAGCCGCAGACTGTTGGTGACTACGCTTACGCTGCTGAGGGCCATGGCGGCTCCCGCGATCATCGGGTTGAGCAGAAAGCCGTTGACGGGGTAGAGAACGCCGGCGGCGATGGGAACGCCTATCAGATTGTAGATGAACGCCCAGAACAGGTTTTGACGGATGGTGCGCACGGTGCGTGCAGACAGTCGGATCGCTTCGGGGATCTTGGTCAGGTCGGACGAGATGAGCGTCATCTGCGCCACGTCCATCGCAATGTAGCTGCCTCTTCCCATGGCGATACTCAGGTCGGCGCATGCCAATGCCGCACTGTCGTTGATGCCGTCGCCTACCATTGCAACCCGATGTCCTTCGTGCTGCAAGGACTTGATGAAATCGGCCTTGTCCTCCGGAGAAACTTCTGCCTTGAAATGCCGTAGTCCGGCATCTGCCGCGACGCGAGCCGCAGTGGCGGCATTATCTCCTGTGAGCATATAAGTATCTATTCCCATATCCTGCAACTCACGTATGGCCTGGCGGGAAGTCGCCTTGATGCGGTCGGTGACGGATGCCACGGCAAGGGCATGATTCTCGTCTGCAAACAAAATGACGGTTTGTCCTTCATGGGCCAGCCGTTCGGCGGTTGCGTCCAACGCCGGGGCTACACGAACGGCCCGTTGCGCCAAGAGTTTCCGACTGCCTGCGTAATATAACTTGTGCAGATAGTATCCTTCTACTCCGGCTCCCGTGAGGCTTTTGAAATCCGTGACAGGAAGCTCGTTGCCGTCGATGTATTGGGTTACCGCTTCGGACAAGGGATGCTCCGAACGCTTTTCCAAACTGTAGAAGATGTCGGGTTGAGGGGCTTCGCCTTCCGCCCAAGTCAGGGAGGTCATGACGGGGTGGCCTTCCGTGAGCGTTCCCGTCTTGTCGAGTACGACGATGGCGGTTTTTCGGGCCGCTTCCAGGCTTGCCGCATCTTTGATAAGGATGCCGTGCTCGGCTCCTTTTCCGATACCGACCATGATGGCGGTCGGTGTGGCCAATCCCAAGGCACAAGGGCAGGCGATGATTAGTACGGTGACGCACGCCAGCAATCCGTGCGTGAAGCCCTCTGTCGGGGCGAGCGTCCACCAGAGGACAAACGAGAGGAGAGCTATGCTCATGATGACCGGAACGAATACGGCCGCAATGCGGTCGACTAACTGTTGTACAGGAGCTTTGCTGCCTTGTGCCTCCTGTACCAGACGGATGATGCGGGCCAATACGGTGTCTGCCCCCACCTTTTCTGCACGGAAACGGAAGCTGCCACGCTGGTTGAGGGTACCGGCGAAAACAGGAGAATCGGGCGTTTTGGCGACGGGTACCGGTTCACCGCTCAGCATGCTCTCGTCTATGTATGAATTTCCGGATACGATGGTTCCGTCCACGGCAATCTGTTCGCCCGGTTTTACCGCTATGATATTTCCTATCGTAACCTCCTCGATGGGCACTTCCTTTGTTTTTCCGTTTTCTCCTACCACACAAACGGTGTGCGGTTGCAGGTTCATCAGTTTGCGGATGGCGGATGAGGTCTGACCTTTAGCCCTTTCTTCCAGCAGCCTGCCCAATAAGATGAAAGCGATGATGACGCTGGAGGCCTCAAAATAGACATGAGGTTCTAATCCCCTTTGCAGCCAGAATTGGGGGAAAAACAGGTTAAACAGGCTGAACAGGTAGGCGATGAGCGTACTGTTGGATACGAGGGTGTCCATGTTGGCCGTACCGTGTCGCAGTTGTTTCCAGGCCTTGAGATGAAAATCCCTTCCCAACCAAAATACGACAGGGGTGGACAGGATCCACATGATGAGGTCGGCATGAGGCATATACATGAAAAACATGCCGATGAAAGCTACGGGCAGCGAGAGGGCAATGGCACCGATGGTGCGACTGCACAGTTTTTTGTAGGTTTCGTCGTGTGCCAGTCTCACCTGAGCTTCAAACTGCCGGCGGTTTTCTTCGATGAGCAAATCATATCCGTTTGCCTGTAAGGCCGCTTTTAGCTGTTCCGGCGTACATTCATCCGGACGGTAAGTCACAGAGGCTGTGGCGGCGGCATAGTTGACAGAAACCGAAAGGACGCCGGGCTGTCGGTTGAGCGTCTTGTCCACACGTGCTGCGCATGCCGCGCAACTCATGCCCAATATGGGAAATGTACGTTGGGTTTGAGTAGTCTTGTCCATGAGCTTTTTTACTCTTGATTATCGGTGCAAAGTTACTATCGGCTTTCCATATTGGAGTATAAAAAAACGGTGTATTTTTAGAAAGCGTTGAAATGAATCCTTTTTATCGGCCGCGTCTCGGG
>JAJPYK010000120.1:4177-14463 GCA_021205005.1 Paraprevotella sp.
TTTTTGTGCGGAAAAATATTCTCAATCTGCGGAGATTGAAATTTTTTTGTCCGCACAATAAAATGAGTTACTCTGCATGGGGGAGAATCCAGTCCATGAGATGAGGCAGGTCGAAACCCGAAATGGATGGAACGGGCGGCCTTAATTGTCGGCCAGTTTCATGCTGCTTAGGGCATTTTCATCGTTCAGGCTTCTGATCGGAGTGGTCAGAGGCTTCTTTTCTTGCAGAATAGCCTGCTGTTTCCATATCGGTTCGGGATAAGACGAGAGGTCTTGATATTCCAAATGCAGTTCCGACATTTCATCGTCGTTCTCCGGTCGGAGGGGTACTTCGTTCGGGGTTACCCGTGTAATTTCCACTTGACAGAAGCCTTGTTGGATAAATCCTAATTCGTGGGCTGCCGCCTTGGACAGGTCGATGATAAAGCGTCTGGAAAAAGGCCCTCGGTCGGTCACTTTCACCACTACTTCCTTGTCGTTAATCGGGTTCCGCACTTTTAATAAAGTGCCGAGCGGATAATTTTTATGTGCACAAGTCATGCTATCGCGATGATAAGCATCACCATTGCTCATTCTTCTTCCATGCAGTTTGTCAGAGTAGTAAGTGGCTTTTCCGGTAGAACGCTTTTGCGCCGGCAGATGGGTAGAACACCAAAACAGACAGAAACAGCATGCAAGTATCTTTCTTACAGTCATACGCTTCTTTTTTATTGCTCGTTTCTCGCTAAAATGGACGAATACGAACTAAATGACACTGCAAATTAAAGCTTTTTGTTTGGAATGACAAATATTTCTTGGTTTTATTGTGTTTCGTGAACGGTTTTTTATGATTTCCGAACGAAATGTTTTTTGCTTGAATTCCGCTCTACGACTTGATTTCGGGCCTTGGAAAGAGGGCAATCTTAAAATAAGTGAAAAGTTAAAAGGTGTCACTGTATTTGGGCTTTTTTCGTTCGTATAAGTGGTAAATGCCGATGGCAGAAAATTGTTTTAGTCTTGACCTTAAAAATAAACGAGAATGAAAGTAAGATTACTTTTTACGGCGGCTTTGGCGGCTGCTTTGGCCTGAGGAACACTGCAGATATGGTCCAACGGCATCGCTTCGGGAATTCATCATGAGACGGCGGTGGCGGGAAACACGTCGTATGCCGAAGGGGAACGGGAACGTCCGGCAGACGATACCGACGTGACGGATTGGATCGTAAATTCCTCTTTCGATGATGGAAATACTGACGGCTGGACTTCCGATTTCGATTTGGATGCGAGTCGGGGATATGCGGCCCTGGAATCGAATCCATGGTATAAGCCTACATTCGATTTTTATCAGGAGATAGAATTGCCTAACGGGGAATATTCCTTGTCCGTGCAGGAGCATGCGACGATAGGAAATAAGGCCGTGCTTTATATGGAGAGTGCATACCAGCGCATGGAGGCCGACATGAACTGGAATCAGTCGCCGGAAAATTGGACCGATGAGGACATCAGCCGTATTTCTACGGATGCGGTTTTGGTTGTGGACGGAAAAGTGCGTATCGGTGTGAACCAGCATACCGGCAATCAAAGCCAGAAGCTATATTTCGATAACTTCAAACTGCGTTATATCAACGATGGCAGCGAAAAGATGAAGGCGGATTATTCGGCCAAAGTGGATGAACTGGGGGAGATTTCCGATTATCCCGACGCTTTGCAGAGTAAGGTCGAAACGCTGAAAAACAGTGTGAATGAGATCACGCCGGACAACTTTTGGGAGAAGTACAACGCCCTTTCGCCTCAGATTGCTTATCTGACGTCGGGCGACATGAGAACGTTGAAAACCTTGTTCGGATGGTGCACGTCCTTATGCGGAGAGACGAAGGACGAAAGCGTAAAGTCGGCCCTTACGCAGGCTATGGAACAGGCGAATGCCTCTTTGGCTTCGGCCGCTTCGGCTGAGGATGTGGCCGACATCAATACGGCTTTGAAGGCCGAATTCGATGCCGTGTCTTCCGGATTTGAATATGTGGCAGACCTTTCCGATTTCTCGAATGGGAATGCAGTCGGATGGGAGGGCAGCGTTCCCTCTCCCGAAGCCGGCGTGGAGGAGTTTTACCAAAATGATTTCGATTTTCATAAAACATTGACCGGACTCCCTGAGGGATGGTATCGAATGACGGTCAATGCCTTCTGCCGTGCCCAAGCGGCCGACGGCGGTGCCGCTCATTCGGCCCGGACGGAGAATAATACCTGGCGTGTCTATGGGAATGGCTATGAACTTCCGTTGATGTGTGTGTACGAGGAGACCGGGACTACGGGAGGCGATAACGGTTTCCCCACGTTGCGGAATGAGGCAAATGCGAATTTCGAAGCGGGGAAGTATCAGAATACGGTCGATGTCTGGGTGAAAGACGGCGTTTTGAAGCTGGGATTTAGCAATTCGGAGTACCATGCAGGAGGATGGTGCTGTTTCGACAATGTGAAGGTGGTGTATAAAGGCGTGGATCGATCGGCGATGTATGAGGCCATGTCGGAGCAGGCTTTGGCCGATGCGGCTAAGGTTAACGACGCATACGTAGCGTTTATTAAGGAGCAAGTGGCTGAACATCTGTCGGAAGGCGATGCCGGCGACGTGGAGGCGTTGAACGCCGTGATGGGCGGTTATGCGGAGTTGACGAACGCCGTGGCTAAATTCAATTCCGAAGGTGTGATGGCGGACTATCGGCAGAAGCAAACGGAGGCGTTGGCTGTTTCAGAAAGTTCTCCGGCTGTGAAGGATACGTATGTCGCTTCTTTGTCCGAGGCGGAGACTGCTTTGTCTTCCGTGATCAGTGCGGAAGCTGTCGATCGGGTCAAGGACGGGCTCGAACAAGCCTATTGGAATTATCTGTTTGCGGCTGATCCCACGAATGGAAATCACTTTGATTTCACTGCTTTATTGACGAATCCTTCTGTGCGGACTTATCCCGTCGGTAAGGTCGACGGATGGTACAATGACATTCGTCAGGAGTATTTCGGCGTGCAGAGCAACGCTGCCTATCAGGGTGAAACCGATCCGTCATGCGGAGAGTTTGTCGAAAGTTGGTCGCCTGCGGCGTTGAAACCGACAGATGAGGGAAATGGATGGCTCATTTATCAGAAAGTGGCCTTACCGGAGGGAGCGTATAAGCTGACGGCGGCGGCCTTTACAGATCGTCCTGCCAATGCTGACGCCGCGGTGACGGGAGTGCCTTCTGCCTATTTGAGTGCTGGTAGAGGAGCCGTAGCCACGTCAAAAGGAGAGGCCGTTGTGGACAAGGTCCTGACGTATAAGTCGCTTTCTTTTTATTTGAACGAGGCTTCTACGGCAGATAATCCTACGAAATTGGGCCTTTTTGTGGAGGGAGACAATGAGGCCGACTGGTTCGGGATAACAGATATGAAGCTTTATAAGGAGCATCTGGCGGCGCAGTCATTGTCTCTCGACGAGTCCGAGTCCTATTCCGTGAAGTCGGATGCTTATGCCGATGTGAAACTTGCTCGTGCCTTGAAGACGGACCAATGGAATACGTTCTGCGTCCCATTTGACATGACGGCCGAACAATTGTCCGACAATCATATTACTGAGGTGCGAAGGTTGAATCCGTCCGTGACGGAAAAGGCCGGAACGTTGACGCTGACTTTCGATGCAGTGGAGACCGTCGAGGCGGGCGTACCCTATCTTGTGAAAGTGGATGAGGCCTATAATGGCACCATTTGCGTGGATAAAGTGACGGTGAAGTCAGGCGATCCGATGGTGTTGGAGTGCACGGCAGGGGTGTCCATGAAAGGAATTTATTCCGCAACGTCAGTACCGCTGGGTGCGTTTTTCATTCATGATGACATGTTTTATGTAGCCGACAAAGCCGATGTCAGCCTGAAAGGTTATCGTGCTTATGTGACGTTAGAGAAACGGATCGACACAGTAAACCGCTTGTTTATCAATATAAACGGTCATGTGACAAGCGTGGAAGGTGTAAGCGAAGGGCTTACGTCTGATGGAGATAAACGGGTGGATGTCTATACCTTGAGCGGCGTGAGAGTGAAAGGTGGGGTGAAGAAGGCGAATGCTCTCGATGGTTTGCGGAAAGGTTTTTATATCGTAGACGGGACAAAAGAAATCAAATATTAATCCATATAATAGAAAGATGAAAAGAAAAACTTATGTGACTCCCCAGATGGAGTCGTTAGATTTGCAGGGAACGACGATGTTCGCGTGTTCGGGCGAGCGTGTCGATGCTTCGGAGATAGGTATCGGTTTCGGTGGAAATGCGTCCGATTCCGGCGTAGTCGAGGCCTATGCGAACCGGAATTCTGATTGGGATATCTGGTGAGTGAATTCATTTATATATAATGTATAGGGAAAGCGGGAAGCTCCTTGCCGTTGAATGACAGGAGATACCGCTTATGCCTATTACGATATAAACAATAATAAGATGTGATGACGAGGCTCATTCACATCGTAAATACGACTAAGTGATGAAAAAGAAACTGCTTTTTTGTTTTTTCAGTGCAGCCTTTGTTGCGGTCAAGCCGTCAAGCAGCGTGTGGCCCAAGGGGATTCGCTGACGTTAGTGGCCTTAGACGCCTTGAAGACGTCCCCTCCCGTCAATGGCGACCACGGTTATAATTGGGCTGTAAACGAGATTATCTCTCGTGGCATTTCCGGACAGGATAATTACATGAACGCCTATCGTAATGCAGCCCGCGCCTATCAATGTGCCCTATTGTGGAAAATCACGGGCGAAGATCGTTATGGAGATATAGCTATCGATGTGTTGAACGCTTATCGAACTTATAATAAAGGTTTGGGCGGGAATACCAATATATCGTTGATTCCGGGTTTTATAGGCTATCAGTTTGTCAATGCGGCCGAGATCATGCGTGACGATAACCAAAGGTCGACGGAAGATTTTGAATTGTTTAAGCAGTATATGGTCGACGTGTGGTTTACGGTGGCGCAGGATTTTTTGGAACGTCGGCATGATACGGTGGAGCGCGAGAGAAATTGGTATCATTATTATAGCAACTGGGGACTGGGAAATGCGTTGTTCTGCGTGTCGTTAGGTGTGCTTTGCGATCTGCCGGACATTTACAATTACGGCATGTATTGGCTGAAAGAAGGCCCGGGTAATGAATCGCTTTGTGTGACGGCACTCCATCCCGATGCTTTCGGACAGGGACTTTGCGGATACGGTTGGGGATTGATTCCCTGGTTTCACGCCGACAAGCGCGGTCCGTTGGGGGATTTGAATCAAATGCAGGAGAGTGGACGTGACCAAGGGCATGCCATGGCGGCTTTGGGATTGCTTTCTTATGCTTTTGAATCGGCCTACAATCAGGGAGATAATGCCTTTTGTAATCTGAATAATCAGCTTATTCCGGGTAAGGCCGGTTCTATGATGGTGGCGGGGGCTGCCGAGTATCTGGCTGCCTACAACGCCGGTCATGACGACTTACCTTCTAAGACGAATTGGTGGATGACGGGACTGAGCGTTACGGGCCGGGGGCAATGGCGTCCTATCTGGCAGCTTTTTATCAACCATTATCAGAACCGTATGGGAGTACCGATGGCTTATTGTAGCGAAATGAAATCTCTCGTTGGATTGGAAAGAGGAGGAGGTTCGTATGGCAACAATAGCGGAGGATACGATCATACCGGGTTCGGTGATTTGATGTATGACGACACTCCGGTAAAAGAAGACCAGGTGCCGACGGTCCTGTATCCCTCGATAGCCAGTAGCACCTCAACCCGTAAATATGCCGAGATCCGCGATGTGGAACCCGGTACCGTGTTAACTTTGTCCGCATCTTTGCCCGATGGAGAGAAGGATACGGGACAATGGAAATGGGAAGACGGAGTCGGCGGTTCCCAACGCCAGATCACGGCTGACCATTCCGGTCTGTACCGCTTGACATATACGAATGGCAATGGTGTGGTAAGTGAGGGTGTGTCATAATTCAAATTTTGAGATTGACAACTTATAATCTGTAAGTATCCTCCGTTGAACTAAGCAAAAACAACCTTATAAAGCTCTCCACGAAGCTCTATATGGTTGTTTTTATTGAATGAAGTTTCTGATTATTACTTTTTCAAAGTGCTTTTTGAATTATGACACACCCTCATCCGTCCGTGGCGAAGGTATAAAAGGTACGCTTTCGGTCACGGCGACTTATAATGGGCAGGCTGTCACAGGCACGGACTTGCTGATGGGGCAAGGACGTAATTTGAGCATTACGACAGCTTATACGAACTGGAACTACATCGAGAGTGAAGAGTGGTATGATGAAAATGGAACGCGTTTGGCAACCGGAGGATCATATACTTATACGTTGAAAGATGACCAGGAGCATCAGCTTATCTTCCGTTTGACGAATCAGTCGGGAGTTGTCATCGAAAAGACGTTCCATATTATTCCGAACGAGAATGAGTTGACCAGTTCCTTGCCCGATCCGGACTGTGAAGATCCCTCTTTGTGGACAACGAATGTTGATGGTTTTCAAAGGGGAACAGCCGTGATCGACGGTTTCAGTCAGCCTTTTATTGAGCGTAAACGCGAGGCTTCTGAAGGCGGATTGCTTTGCTGGGGACAGGAACGGTTCGATATATCTCAGACTGTCAGGGGATTGAAGCTGGGAAAATACGAACAGGGCGCTTCTGTCATTGCCACGCAACAGGGGAAGAACGGCGAGGCCGCCAAGAACTATGTGAAAGATGTGTATTTATATGCCGACGGAGCCCACACCGCAGTTTCTTCGTTGGACGGTGTGCCAGGCTATTTCGTTGTCGACTTCTATGTGGGCGATGATGGGCAAGTGACGTTCGGGGCCAAGAACATGACGGATCAGAATTACGGTTATTATGGCAAGGGGATGAAATTGTTTGCGATAGATAATTTCAGTTTCATCTATAAAGGTCCGGATGTGTTGGCTTCCGTTTTGTCTGACATGCGCGAGCAAGTCGCTGAGGTCAAAAAAGATGAGGTGACCTCCGGACTGTATGAGACACTGAAGGCTTTGGACAGAAAAGCGGATGATGTGAATACGGCCGTGCTTTATCAGAGGGCATTGGGAGAGGTTCGCGAGTTGCAGGTTCATTATAAGGAGTATATGTCTGTTTACCATATCTATAAGGAATATGTAGAGACGAACAACGTAGATGATGGGAATTTGAAAACGGCTTTGGCTGCATTTGAGGCAGCCGGATCGCCCGAAGAGTTTTTTCAGGCTTTTGATTGTCTGTGTAAAGCGTGGAAAGAATATCACCCGCGGGCCGAAAAAACTATGGACGTGACTTATTGGTTGCCGGACGGAGGAGCATTGACGCCTTCGGAAGACGCCGGGATGTATGATTACTTCACACGTTGGATGACCGACGTAGAAGAGGGTAACTATCGTATTTTGGCCATAGACGGGTCTGATGCTGCACGCGGTGATGCCGTGGTGAGAATATGATCGAGCGTTATTGTTTTGCGAATTTCCCGGAGAATAAAAGGTTGATCTATTCGCCTATGGCGGGTTTGCCCGTGGGGCGTTACGTGTTTCGGGCGGCTTCGCAAAAGGGAGCCACCGGAGGGGCTATTGAATTGTTTGCCAATAGCCAGACATCGCCGGTGAATTCTGTCAAGACGTTGCGTATTGGTAGGGTTGAAGCGGACGTATTAGTCGGATTGTTGGCGGTCGGAGTGAAGTCGGACGCGAAGAATGCCTGCCAGTGGGTGTCGCTCGCAGATGTGAAGTTGGAATATCAAAGTCCGGTTATTTTGCTCGAAGAGGCTTTGACTGCATCGGATACGCTGACTTATGGTACGGACCGTGAGGGGGCTTTGCAAAAGGCCGCCGACGAGGCGCGTGCTTTGGAGTCGGGTGAAGAGCCCGGGAAATGTATGGCCGCTTTGCAGACGTTGGAAGAGGCCATGATGCAATATCGGTTGGACAACGCTTCTCCTCTGCATCCGGTGGATTTGACCGCTCGCATGAAGAATGCCGGTTTTGATTTGGATAATACCACGGGATGGACGCTTACGGTGGCCGATGCCGCTTATCCTCGGTTCAACCAAGGCGTGGCGGAATTTTGGCATACGACGTTTGACATCAGCCAGACGCTTTCGAATCTGCCTTCGGGAAATTATCGCGTCAGCATGCAGGCACGCAGTGATGCGGGAGTATCCAACAAAAATTTCCGTATGTATGTAAGGGCGACCGGTGACGCCCAGGTTTCGGTGTTCTGCGCCGACAAGACACGTGCCGACGGTACGGACCAGACACAGCATTTGGGACAGAATGCCGAAGAACTGAATGCGGACGCTTCCCTGTCCCGTATCCGTACCGACGTCTTTGTCGGAGACGGTCGTCTGACGGTCGGTGCTTTGTGCGACAATGCCGATATGTGGTGCGTGATGAATGACTTTGTCGTGGAGTATTTGGGTTTGAATGCAGACGATTTGTGGCAGTCCTGGCCCGCTCAGGTGGCTGAGGCTAAGGCGATGGACCGCGATTCTTTGCCGCAGGCTGTCGGAACTTTGCTGGATCGGGCCGTACAAGTGGATGTGTCATCGGTCGATGCCGACTCATTGAGCCGTGCTTTATCGGTATTGATGAACGAGGTGGAGAATGCCCGTTCCACCATGGTGGCTTACAAGCAGTATTCGGACATGAAGAAAACCTTGGAGGAGATTGCTTCTAACTCCGTACCGAAACTGACTTCTTCGCTTACGATCCTGAAGAACGCGATAACTTCGGCTGAGAAGAACGCTGAGGCGGCGGTGAATTCTGCCGCAGTCCTCAAGGTTTATAATGATTTGGAATCAGCCCGGCAAACTTATGTGGTCGATGCGGAACCCACCAACGGATTGGGATTCGATATGACTTTCAAGGTTGCTAATGCGGCCTGTACCGCTGCGGGGAGTTGGATGAATGACGGTTGTGTGAACTTCCGTACCTTACTCAATGAGGCTCAGAACGGAGAATATGAAGGCGGGGCGTTCTTTGAAAATTGGATCGGCCCGGGCAACGAACTGAAGAGCGGACAGCGACCGATCTATCAAACGGTGAGCGCGCTTCCGAATGGGAATTAGACTTTGACGGCGGCGGCTTTCCGTAAAGTGGAGCTGAGCGACGCCGATCCTTCCTCTGTGGATGTCAGTCTTTACTTGAATAAAGGGAAGACTGCCGTGACTTCTACGGTATTGGACTATTTTACGGTGAGCGGAGCCGTGTCTTCTCGTGTGGCTGAATTCGGTTTGACGACAGGTGCGGGTAATACTGCAAACTGGACAGGATTGGCCGATGTGAGATTGATGTACTACGGTTCCGAGGCGATGGAAATGAACGAAACCGATCGTTCCTTTGACATTCCGGACGGGACGTATGGCAATGCAACGGTGACACAAAATCTGGTAGCCGACAGTTGGAACTTGATTTGTTTGCCTTTCGATCTTTCGTCGACGCAGATACGCTCTTGTTTTAAGGATGTGAAAGCACTGAAATCGGCGGTTATCGAAGGTGATGTTTGCCGTCTGATGTTTGAAGACGTGAGGGAGATGAAGGCCGGAGTGCCTTATCTGGTTGGATTCGCTCAACCGGTTTCCCTGCAGACCTATGAAAAAGTGACCGTGAATGACAAGGCCATCTCCGAAGGAGCTGTGACGCTGGCCGCAGGTTCGGCTACGATTCGTTTGGCGGGTACTCCTGTCCGTACCGCGTTGAACGGGGCGGGATGCTATGTTTATGCGAAAGACGCTCTTTTGAAAGTTGATGACGGGACTGAGATTAACGGGTTCCGTGCTTATCTGGAAGTGGAGGGGGCTACGCTTTCTCAGATCAATCTTTATGTCGATAATGAGCTTTTGACGTCGGTTCGCGGAGCCGGGATTTCAAATGCCTCGGATTCGGATGACGTTCAAGTATATATTTCAGACGGTAAGTTAATCCGTCGTGATGTGAAACGGGGTGAGGCCCTTCGTGGACTTCCCTCCGGAGTGTATATCGTCGATGGGAAGAAAATGCTCAAATGAATCGTTTTTCTGAAGAAATAGTTTCTTCTTATTCTTGATTGTGCTTAAAACGGGAGAAACGGTAGACGGATGGAATAGACTGCTACCTGTTTACTCCCGTTTTTCTTGTGGCGTAGGTCTGAAAGTGGGGTAATTGTAATTGTCAGTTTGATCAGGCATGTCCATACGGGGGTGCGGCCTCGTATTTTTAATGGTTTGGAGTTCCGTCGTTTTGCGGGGCTGATACAATGGTTTGCCTTTGGCGAGATGGCGTTATTCGTCCCCGTATCCGTCCTTATG
>JAJPYK010000184.1:0-13010 GCA_021205005.1 Paraprevotella sp.
GATTATGACAAAGAGAAGAATATTAAAAAGAAACATAAACTATATCTGTAGCGAGTTGTTTGCCGAGTGTGTAGCGCTGACACATTATAAAACGAATACGGATCCGCAAGACGTAGACAACGTCATGGGGAGGATCCTGTTGATGCGCGACGAATTTATCAATTGCATCAGCCATACGGAACCCGGAAACTCAAAAGGATTTTTTAGGAAATTGCGCTCGGACTTCAGTGCACAAGTAGACGACGTGGTCAGTTCCATCAGCCAGCTCTGCTAAATGTGGCGGCGTATTTGCAGCTTTCTTCTCTTCCGTGTGATGGGTTGGAAAGCGGAAGTGACTGTACCCAGAGGGGATAAATACATCATGGCTCTTGCGCCCCATACGAGTAATTTCGATTTTATCCTGGGCTTGCTTTACAGTTGCGCCGAGGGGTTTCGTTGTGACTTTCTCATGAAGAAGGAATGGTTCTTCTGGCCTTTGGGCGTCATGATGAGAAAGTGGGGAGGAATACCGGTGTTTCGGAACAAACAGACGAACAGGACCGACCATCTGGCGGAAGTAGCCCGCGGGAGGACTTCCTTTCATCTGTGTATTACTCCGGAAGGGACGCGGTCGCGCACGGAGGAGTGGAAAAAGGGATTTTACTATATTGCCCTGAAAGCAGGGTTGCCTATATTGCTTTACGGCGTGGATTATCCTACAAAGACCATCCGCTGCACACGCATGGTTATCCCCGACGGAGATGTAGACAGACAGATGTCCGAAATCAAGGACTATTTTAAGGCGTTCAGGGGCAAACATCCCTGGATGTTCACAACCGGTCCCATGTAAAGAATATCAATGATGAAGAAAAGAATCATAGTCCTGGCAGGTCTGCTCCTGTCGGGATTTTCCATTTATGCACAGAATGGCGAAAAGCTGATCCAGTCGAGTCTGGAAGGCTATTTTCTCCGATATAACGCTTCGTCAGCCACAACCTCAGATCCTTGTAAGATCAACGAAGTGAAAGTGGATAGCAAGAACCGCACGGCGGAATTGTATCTCAACGAGGGATTTGCCACACAATCGTTCAGTGCCGAAAAGGTGGACGGTATCTATCGCGACGTGAAACGCCTGCTCCCCACCCCATACAATGCTTATCATATTATTATCTACGGCAACGGCATCCCCATAGAAGAACTGATTACCGGAGAAGATCACAACGACTCCATGTCGCAAAGAAGATGGGGAGATGAGTTGTACCGCGGCGCACCGTGGGTGGAACGCACGCGGATTCCTTATACCGTGACCAAAGGTTTGCAGCACCGCCACCTTTCCGTTTGGGCCAGTCACGGGCGTTACTACAAAAACGAAGCGCGGAGATGGGAATGGCAGCGGCCTTATCTGTATTGTACCACAGAGGACTTGTTCACGCAAACCATCGTTGTGCCTTTTCTCATTCCGATGTTGGAACATGCGGGGGCTTATGTTTTCTCTCCCCGCGAAAGGGACTGGCAGAACAACGAATTCATCGTGGACAATGATACTCCGACGGAGGGCGGTACTTATGTAGAAAACAAAGGGAGGCAGAATTGGGAAAACTGCGGTACCGGTTTCGCGCATTTGAAACCGTCTTATCTCGACGGAGAGAATCCGTTTGCCGACGGCACCGCCCGCGGCATCCAGACCGTGAGCCGTGAGACGCAAACGGCCTCCGTGCGTTGGACGCCCGACATTCCCGAGACCGGACGGTATGCCGTATATGTTTCTTATGCCACCTTACCGACCAGCATCTCCGACGCCCGTTATGTCGTCCGTCACAGCGGTATGACCACGACCTTTAAGGTCAATCAGAAGATGGGTGGAGGTACGTGGGTTTATCTCGGTACGTTCGATTTTGAAGAAGGTAATCCTCACGGGAACTATGTCAGCCTGAGCAATCTGAGCGACTATCGCGGAATGGTGACGGCCGATGCCGTACGTTTCGGTGGCGGTATGGGCAACATTGTCCGCGGAGACTCCTTGGAAGCTTGCGTGAGCGGACTGCCCCGGTATCTGGAAGGGGCACGCTATAACGCACAGTGGAGCGGGATGCCTTATTGGGTGTACAGCAGTAAAAATGGAACGGACGATTACAGCGATGATATCAATGTGCGTTCGTTCATGACGAACTATCTAGCCGGAGGATCGCCATATTGTCCGGCAGACAGCGGATTGAACGTCCCTATTGAAATGACCATTGCGCTCCACAGCGATGCGGGCATTGCGCCCGACAGTACATTTGTCGGTACGCTGGGCATCTATACTACCGGTTACAACGACCGGAAACTGCCCTCCGGATTGTCCCGTCTGTCTTCGCGCGACCTTTGCGATCTTGTTATGACGCAGGTGGATGCCGATTTGACGAAGCTCTACGGCAAATGGAATAGACGACAACTGTTTGACCGCAATTACAGTGAGACCCGCGAACCTCAAGTGCCTTCGATGATTCTGGAGAAGCTCTCCCATCAAAATTTCCGTGATATGGTGCTCGGGCACGATCCGGCGTTCAAGTTCAATCTGGCCCGTGCCGTATACAAAGGTGTATTGAAATACCTGTCTTATTTGCATGAAACAGACTATGTGGTGCAACCTTTGCCGGTAACGGACTTCCAGACTCAGATCGATGCCGGACAAACGGAAATCACGTTGAATTGGGCGCCGCGGAAAGATGAATTGGAACCTTCGGCCGCGCCGAAAGGATATGTGGTCTATATGCGTCAGGGCGAAAACGGATATGACAACGGAACGTTTGTACGCGTTCCCCGTCTGACCGTCCCGGCAGAGGAGAACGTCATCTATTCGTTCAAGGTGACTGCGGTGAACGATGGCGGTGAAAGTTTTCCCTCCGAAGAATTGTCGGCCATGATTGCCAGAAAGGCCCATGCCAGCGTGCTGATTATCGACGGATTCCAACGGGTGGCAGGTCCGCAGGTGGTGCAGACCGACTCCGACAGAGGCTTCGACATGGCGGCCGATCCGGGCGTGCCTTATCTTTGCTCTCCGGGGTTCAGCGGCAAACAAACCGTATTCAATATCTTGCAAAATCCGAAGACGTCATGGGGAGCGAGCGGGAATGAACTCGAAGGACGGATGATAGCCGGCAATACTTTCGACCACAGTCGGCTACATGGCGAGGCCATAGCCGCTGTCGGGGGGTATTCGTTTGCCTCGGTGTCGAGGTCGGCCGTAGAATCACAAGCCGTAAACCTGAATGCCTATAACATAGTAGACCTCATTTTGGGCCTGCAACGTAAAGACGGATACAGCTCGCAGTCTTATCCTTCGCTCACTCCGGCTTTGTGCGACGCGCTGCGGGAGTTTGCCCGCATGCGCGGAAGTCTCTTGGTGAGCGGAGCCTATGTGGCCCGTGACCAGAAAGAAAGGGAAAACGTAGACTTCCTCCGCAACACCTTGAAAGTAGACGCTTACGCCCCGGTAGATCTGGATGCGACATCACAGGTCAGCGGAATGAACATGACATCGTATCTGTTCTCGGAGTTGAATGCAAAGCATTACGCTGTTACGCATTCCGATTGTCTGTTGCCCCAGGCGCCTGCATTCTCCACCCTGCTCTACACACCGTCCCGCTATTCGGCAGCCGTGGCCTATCAGGGAGAAGACTACCGCTCGCTCACATTGGGATTTCCGTTCGAATGTATCAAATATGCGACCGATCGGGATAAGATGATGGGAGCCTTTCTCAGTTTCCTGTTGGGCAAGTAGCGGGAGAAAGCCGTTTTCTATATTCCCGCTTTTTTCGGTGTTTCGATTTTTTTTCTAACTTTGCCTCAATAACATCTATAAAATTATCGAGTATATGTACGAAATACAAGCTAATGCCAAAGGTTCGCGCCTGATTACCGTCACGGACGAACATCTCAAGACGATCAAGAAGTATGCGCTCTTCCGCAGTTTGGTGGACCGCAACGGCATCATAGACGAAACGGTATTGGATAAACTGCGCCTGAATGTGCGTGATCTCATCGACACCCATCTGGAAGATGCCGACCTCTTGGATTTGTGTCGTAACGTGTTGTTCCACAACGATATGAAAGCCTATGGCTTGGGACAACTGGTGCAGTTGTACGTTAAGCAGTCCGACGTACTGAAAGGACCGGATTCGGAACCTGTCGAGGCGGAATAAGATAGGATGAACTATTGATGAGAGAATACCGTTTGACAGATTGGCTCCCGACGACCAAAAAGGAAATGGATCTGCGGGGATGGGATTGTGCTGACATCATCTTGTTCAGTGCGGACGCCTATGTGGATCATCCGTCCTTCGGGGCGGCCGTAATCGGCCGCGTGCTGGAGGCCGAGGGCTATCGTGTGGCTATCGTTCCTCAACCGGACTGGCATGGCGACTTCCGCGACTTCAAGAAGTTGGGACGTCCGCGATTATGGTTCGGCGTGGCTCCGGGCTGTATGGATTCGATGGTGAATAAATATACGGCCAACCGACGTCTGCGCAGCGAAGATGCCTACTCGCCCGACGGCAGACACGATTTGCGTCAGGAGTACCCCACTGTCGTATACAGCCGGATTTTGAAACAACTCTACCCCGATACGCCCGTGGTTCTGGGAGGAATCGAAGCATCTCTGCGCCGACTTACTCATTACGATTATTGGAAAGAGAAGTTCATGCCCTGCATCTTGTGCGACAGCGGGGCCGACATGATACTCTACGGCATGGGAGAAAAGGCGGTGGTTGAGCTTTCCAACCGTTTGGAAACCGCCATTAACGACGGGAACGAATACTTGGATTACGATGAAAACGGAGCCGGACGCATCGGAATGAGGGCGTTTCGTCAGCTTATCACATACGGACGACAGATTCCTCAGACCGTATCCTTATATAACAAGGAGAACATACCGGGAGGCATCTCGGCAGACGATATTGTCCTGCACTCGCACGAACAGTGCTTAAAGGACATGAAAGCTCAGGCCGAAAACTTCCGTCACATCGAAGAAGAGAGCAACAAATACTACGCACAGCGTATCCTTCAATCCGTCAACGGACGTTATGTCGTGGTCAATCCCCCCTATCCGCCGATGACGCAGGCTGAGATGGATCATTCTTTTGATTTACCTTATACGCGGCTGCCTCATCCTAAGTATAAAGGGCAGCGCATTCCGGCTTATGAGATGATTAAGTTCTCGGTCAATATGCACCGTGGTTGCTTCGGCGGTTGCGCTTTCTGTACCATTTCTGCTCATCAGGGCAAGTTCATTGTCAATCGTAGTAAGGAAAGCATACTCAAGGAGGTCCGGCAGATCACGGAGATGCCTGATTTCAAAGGTAACTTGTCCGACCTGGGCGGTCCCTCGGCCAACATGTACGGAATGAAGGGAAAAAACCTGAAAGCCTGCCAGAAATGCAAGCGCCCCTCATGTATTCACCCGGCAATTTGTCCGAATCTGAATACCGATCACAGTGCTTTGCTGGACATCTATCGGGCTGTGGATGCTTTGCCCGGTATCAAGCACAGTTATGTCGGAAGCGGCGTGCGTTACGATCTTCTTTTGCACGATGCCCAAGATGAACGTGTGAACCGGGCTGCTGCCGACTATACCCGTGAACTTATCCTGCACCATGTGAGCGGACGGCTGAAGGTGGCTCCGGAGCATACCTCGGATCATGTGCTTGATCTCATGCGTAAACCTTCTTTCCTCCAGTTCGGACAATTCAAAGCAATATTCGATCGCATCAATAGTGAAGCCGGCTTACGACAACAGATCATCCCTTATTTTATCAGCAGTCATCCGGGATGTACGGAAGAAGACATGGCCCAATTGGCCGTTGAGACGAAGAAACTGGACTTCCAGTTGGAACAAGTTCAGGATTTCACGCCTACGCCCATGACGGTCAGTACGGAAACCTGGGCTACGGGGTATCATCCTTATACGCTCGAACCGGTGTTCAGCGCCAAGTCTCCTCGTGAGAAGTTAGCGCAACGGATGTTCTTTTTTTGGTATAAACCGGAGGAACAACAAAAGATTCGGCTGGAACTTAGACGTATCGGCCGTCTGGATTTAATAGACAAACTGTTCGGACCTAAGGGGTTTGCGGAACGGAAAAAACAAGTAAACTTACGGAATGAAAGTCATAGAGAGTTTTCAAAGAGCCAAAGTCAGAGACGGGATGTGCGAAGACGGCATCGTGACGACCGATGATTTTGCCGCGGTCATCGACGGTTCTACCAGTAAAGGTACACTTCGCTTTGGAAAGAAAACGTCCGGACGGATGGCAATGGAGCTGCTGTGTGAGGAACTGACATCATTGCCCGCAGAATGTAGTGTCGTTCAGGCCGTAAGTCAACTGACTTCATGCCTCCGACAATATTATCAGCAGCACGATTTATATGAAGAAGCCGTACGGTACGGCGAAAATCGACTGACAGCCAGCACCGTAATTTACTCTCGACATCGGCGTGAAGTATGGATGATCGGAGATTGTTTATGCCGTTTCAACGGACAAACTTATGAGAACCCGAAAGCTGTGGACCGTATTCTTTCGGGAATTCGCGCAGACATACTTCGTTATTTGCTCCAAAAAGGGCATTCTATTTCTGATTTGCAACATTCAGCTTGGGGAAGGAAATGGATTTTTCCCTATTTAAAGGATCAATGTTCGTTTCAGAATGCAACGGATGCCGGCCCTTTCTGTTATACCGTATTGGACGGATTCCCTGTGGATATGAAGCGAATCAGGCTGCTTTCCGTACCGATGGATTCGGCGGATTTGGTGCTAGCTTCTGACGGTTATCCTGTTTTGGCCGATACGTGGACCGAATCCGAACGCATATTGGCAGACTTGTTGGAACGTGATCCGCTATGTATTTATAAAAACCCCTCCACGAAAGGCTTGATTGACGGAAATATATCTTTTGATGATCGTACTTATTTGCGTATCAGCCTCTCTTGACTTCATTAATTTAGATACCTGACCTCATGTCCGCTCCATCTACTAATTCTCTTAAGGCCTGGCTATTGGCCGCTCGTCCGCAGACGCTGACCGGCGCAGCCGTGCCGGTAATGCTTGGAATATCTTCGGGATGTTCCGATGGGAGATTCCGGATTATTCCGGCTGTTTTGTGCTTCCTTTTCGCCTTTCTGATGCAGATCGATGCAAACTTTATCAATGACTACTACGACTTTAAAAAAGGATTGGATGACGAGAAACGGCTCGGTCCGAAACGGGCTTGCGCCGAAGGATGGATCACCCTGCCCGCCATGCGTCGGGGAATAGCTGTCGCCACGATACTTTCCGGCTTGTTCGGTTTGCCCCTCATCGCATACGGAGGATGGAGCATGATTGCAATCGGCGTTTGTTGCGTGGTGTTCTGCTTCCTATATACCACCTATATGGCCCGCAAGGGCATGGGAGATTTGCTCGTATTGGTGTTTTTCGGGATCGTTCCGGTATGTACCACCTATTATCTACAGACGCAGACCGTCACATGGGCAGTGGCCGTCCTGTCTGTGGCTTGCGGAGCCGTAACGGACGGTTTGCTCGTGGTGAACAATTACCGCGACCGCGACAATGACAAATCAGGAGGAAAAATCACTTTAGTAGTGAAAATAGGCGAAAAAGCCGCAGAAAAGCTTTATCTTTGGCTGGGCATAGCAGCCGTGTTGCTTTGTCAGCTTCTTTGGTGGATTCATGAACCGATTGCAGCCGCATTGTCTGTCATTTACCTTGTGCCTCACTGTATGACGTGGAGGCGGATGAAAGCGATATACAGCGGAAAAGCCTTGAACGGCATATTGGGTGAGACTGCACGCAATATCCTTATCTTCGGTTTGTTGGTTTCCATCGGACTTATTTTTTAACCCCACAAAACAAAAAAACAACCTATGGCAACAGTAGACGACAAAAAAATCATTTTCTCTATGGTCGGCGTGAGTAAAACGATTCGCCAGACCAACAAACAAGTATTGAAGAACATCTACCTGAGCTTCTTTTACGGGGCTAAAATCGGCATTATCGGTCTGAACGGTTCGGGTAAATCCACCATGATGAAGATCATTGCCGGACTGGACAAGGATTTTCAGGACGAAGTCGTATTCTCTCCGGGTTACAGTGTAGGTTACCTGCCTCAGGAGCCTCAATTAGACAATTCCAAAACCGTGAAAGAGGTGGTTATGGAAGGAGTTCAGCCCGTTGTAGACGCTTTGAAGGAATACGAAGACATCAATCAGAAATTCGGATTACCGGAATATTATGAGGACGAAGACAAGATGAATGCCCTTTTCACCCGTCAAGGGGAACTCCAGGACATCATCGACGCTACCGACGCTTGGAATCTGGACAGTAAGTTGGAAAGGGCAATGGATGCCTTGCGTTGCCCTCCGGCCGATCAGGCCGTAGAGAACTTATCGGGAGGCGAACGCAGACGGGTGGCCCTCTGTCGACTATTGTTGCAGAAGCCCGATGTGTTGTTGCTCGACGAGCCTACCAACCATTTGGATGCCGAGAGTATAGACTGGTTGGAACAGCATCTGAACCAATATGAAGGCACGGTTATCGCCGTAACGCACGACCGTTATTTCCTCGACGACGTGGCCGGATGGATTCTGGAACTCGACCGCGGCGAAGGCATACCTTGGAAGGGAAATTATTCTTCGTGGTTGGAACAGAAGACCCAACGCATGGAGCAGGAAGAAAAAACGGCCAGCAAACGGCGTAAGACGTTGGAACGTGAATTGGAATGGGTGCGCATGGCGCCCAAAGCCCGTCAGGCCAAAGGGAAAGCCCGTCTGAACTCATACGACAAACTGCTCAATGAGGATCAGAAAGAGAAAGAGGAAAAATTGGAGATATTCATTCCCAACGGTCCGCGTCTCGGCAACAAGGTCATCGAGGCCTGTCACGTGAAGAAAGCTTTCGGTGACAAGGTCCTCTTCAACGATCTCAACTTCATGCTGCCGCCTAACGGCATTGTGGGCGTCATCGGTCCTAACGGTGCGGGAAAAACCACGCTATTCCGGTTGATTATGGGACTGGAGAAAGTAGACGGAGGGACCTTTGAGGTCGGTGAAACCGTCAAATTAGCCTATGTGGACCAGACGCACAAAGACATCTCGCCCGAAAAGACCGTGTATCAGGTGATGAGCGGCGGAAACGAACTGATGCGTATGGGAAATCGGGACATCAACGTACGTGCCTACTTGAGCCGCTTCAATTTCTCCGGTGCAGACCAGGAAAAGACGTGCGGAGTGCTCTCCGGCGGCGAGCGTAACCGGCTCCATTTGGCTATGGCCCTGAAAGAAGAAGGCAACGTATTGTTGCTCGACGAGCCGACCAACGACATTGACGTGAATACGCTCCGCGCATTGGAAGAGGGATTGGAAGAGTTTGCCGGATGTGCCGTCGTCATCAGTCACGACCGTTGGTTCCTGGACCGCATTTGTACACATATCCTTGCGTTCGAAGGAGAAGGCAACGTGTTTTTCTTTGAAGGCGGATATTCGGAATATGAAAGCAACAAGATGAAACGCCTGGGACTTGAAGAACCGAAACGTATCCGCTATCGAAAACTGATGGAGGACTGAGATGAAACCGAAAGACAACGATTGGAAATCAAGATTGGGAATGGTGTACTCCACCAATCCCGACTTTACTTTTGAGGAGGGACATCCGGAAGAAACGGAAACTCTTCCTAAAACGCAACAGAAATTACGCGTGAGCATTGAGCATAAAAATCGCGGCGGAAAAGTGGTCACACTGATAAAGGGTTTCGTGGGGACGGAAGACGATCTGAAGGATTTGGGTAAATTGCTCAAGACCAAATGCGGTGTCGGAGGTTCGGTGAAAGACGGAGAGATCATTGTTCAAGGCGAATGGCGAGAGCGCATCGTGTCGTTGTTGCGGACCGAAGGATATACCGGAACCAAATAAGACGCATGCCAAGAAGCATAGACCTCAAAAAAAAATGAAAGAGAATCGAAGGAATATAAAAGGATTTCGTTGATATTTAAAAATGAAATATCCGATCCGATACCCATAAGACTCTTTTACTTATAAAATAAATGTCCGCAGATTGAAAAATTAATATGCGGACATTTATTTTTCATTCTGCGGAGAAAAAATATCCGAAGTCAGACCGTCAGGCCGTATACCTCTATCAGGCTAACCGATGACTTTGAAACGGGCAAAACGCAATAACAATTGTTTTTTGCCCGTATTTCTGAACTCCACAGTGGCCTTGGCATTCTCCCCGCTGCCTTCCAAACCCGTTACCACGCCTTGACCGAAACGTTCATGCTCGATACGTGTACCAATTTTTAGAGTCCCTCCATACTCCTGGTTTGAAGGCTCAGAGGCCTCCGAGGCAGACCTATGCTCACCGTCCGACAGAGGTTTCAGTCTGGCAGGCGCATCCATCGGTTTCAACCCAGACACACGTGGCGCCGAACGAAACCTCGATGTCATGGTTTCTCCATATATGGGTTCGCGGGAGTCCTTATGAATATATTCCCCTTGTGTCGGCATGTCCTCGTCCGAAAAACTGCGAGTGGTCCATCCCAAAGGCGATCCGTCCTGTTCCATCTCCATGTATCGCGAGTCTATATCCTGCAAAAAACGGCTCTGGCTACAAAATTCCGTCTTTCCGTAGCGGAAACGGCTCCGTGCAAAAGTAAGGAAACAATAGCGTTCGGCACGGGTGAGAGCTACGTAGAAGAGCCGACGCTCCTCCTCCACTGCGCGCGGGCTGTTGCCAACCATGGCATTAGGAAACAGGTTTTCTTCCAGTCCCACGATGAATACGACCGGAAATTCCAGTCCTTTGGCCGAATGGATCGTCATCAATGTTACCTTCCGGCTATCGTCGCCTTTATCCTCGTCCAAGTCGCTCAAGAGAGACACTTCTTGCAGGAAATCGGAAAGCGACACCGCATCCAGGCGGCCTTCCTCCATTCGCTGGCTGACGAATTCCTGTACCCCGTTGAGCAATTCCTGTACATTTTCCTGCCTACTCATATTTTCCGGCGTATTATCCTGAAAGATCTCTTTCATTATGCCGCTCTCCTGCACGATTTTCTGCATCATCAACACGGCGCCCGCGCGGTCTCTTTCTTCGATGAAACCGCTTATTTGATCCGTAAATCCCCGTATTTTCGACATTATTCCCTTGTTGACAGACAAACCGTATTGCAGCGGATGCCGACATACTTCCCACAGACTTACCCTTTGGACAGAGGCCGCGGACACAATTTTGTCCACGGTGGTCTGGCCGATACCTCGCACCGGATAATTGACGATGCGTTTAAAGGCCTCTTCATCGTTTGGATTGACGGTCAGACGGCAATAAGCGATCACATCTTTGATCTCTTTGCGTTGGTAGAACGAAAGGCCTCCGAAAATCCGGTAAGGCATGCCTCGTTTTCGGAGAGCCTCCTCGAAAGTACGGCTTTGTGCGTTGGTCCGGTAGAGAATCGCGAAATCATCGTACGCCATATCTTCTTTCCTCCGTAATTCCGCAATCTTCTTGACTACGATTTCCGCCTCTTCTATGTCGCTGTAAGCGGCGTATACCCCGATCGGCGCCCCCTTCTCCTTGTCGCTGAACACCTCTTTGTGAATCTGACGGTTGTTGTGACTGATCAGACTGTTGGCCGCCGAGACAATCGTCTGTGTGGAACGATAGTTCTGCTCCAGCTTGAATATTTTCGTATCGTTGTATTTTTTACTGAAATTAAGTATGTTATCGATGTTGGCTCCACGGAAGCTGTAAATGCTTTGTGCATCGTCGCCCACCACGCATAACCGTTGTCGTTCGCGTGTCAGCTTCCATACGATGCTATGTTGGGCATAATTGGTATCCTGATATTCATCCACCAAAACGAAAGCGAACTTCTCGGCATAACGGTGACAGACCTCGGGATTGTTCTCCAGCAGCAAGTAAGTGTAAAGCAGCAAATCGTCGAAGTCCATGGCGTCCGCCTGTTTGCATCTCTCCATGTAACGTCGATAAATTTCCCCGGTCAACGGTATTTTCGCCGAGACATCGGCTGTCTTTATGCGGCTGTCCGACAAATACATGCCGGGCAGTATCAAACGATTCTTGGCGTTGGATATATGTCCGGCAATCACAGCCGGCTTATATACCTTATCGTCCGGCATCATCTCCCGTATGACCGTCTTGACCAGGTTGCGTGAATCCGTCTGATCGTAAATGGTGAACCGCGGAGAAAAGCCGATTTTATCGCATTCTAAACGTAAGATGCGGGAGAAAACGGAATGGAATGTCCCCATCCACAGCCCTCCGGACAGCGATGCGCCCACCAATCCGGCGATACGCTCTTTCATTTCACGCGCAGCCTTGTTCGTAAAAGTCAGGGCCAGGATATTCCAAGGTTTTATGCCTTGTTCCAGCAAATAAGCGATTTTATAGGTCAACACCCTGGTCTTTCCCGATCCGGCTCGGGCTATGACCAAAGACGGGCCCCCATCGTATAATACGGCCTTGCGTTGATTTTCATTCAAATCGTCCAAAAACTCTTGTGCCATTGTATGTGCTAAAATTTATTCGTAAAGCAATGCACCCATCGTTACATTCTCCAATACGTAACAAAGCGTGTGGTAAAGATGAGAGAAGAGTATGGCCACGAGCAACCATGCGGCATGGCGTTGTATGCCCCAATAAAGCCCGGACAAGCACTCTTGCCAACCGCGCAAATGGAAACTCAAGGCCGCATAGACCAATGCCGTAGCCATCAGTTCCATAAACAGACTCAAAACGATGCCGAACCAGAAGGGAGAGGGGTAAATATGTCCGGTCACGTTCAACAATATGGCGTTCGGCCCCAGCATCAGCAGAATCGTGCCCGTCACGACGCACAGCAGGAATATGCCTGACATCCAGCAGGCCCGCCGTTGGCGATAAGTGAGCGAGACTCTCCCCTTCTTCCACAATTCTCTGACTATGGCGGAAAGTCCGGAACGTTCCATCGCCCCTGCCATAAGAATGCCGGGAAACACTCACAT
>JAJPYK010000184.1:13020-13807 GCA_021205005.1 Paraprevotella sp.
CATCAGGATCCGCGAATGGAAACAGTCTTGTATGTGGAGATAATACCATCGTATGCCTTCGCTGGACAGTAAATTGCGCAAGGGCAGGCCTGCCGCGCTGCCCAACCATGCCAGCGGAACTAAAAAGAATTGCGATAAAATCAAAACGTACAACAGGCCGGAAACCCACCAGTGGTGCACGTTTTCCCGTCCGGTCAAATTATTCCTCATCAGGTTCCAAATGTTCCAAGTCGATAATATGCAGTTGTAATGCCTTTACCACTAAACGGGTTGCATTGATGCCTCCCCGATCGGTGGTGGAAAACAGGCGCGAAATTAAATCGTTCTGCCTTTTCTCCAGGCTTTTCACGCCGAAAGGCATTCCGTGTAAGTTGGTGATCATTTCTTTCGTATAGCCCAGAGCCAAATGGCGCAGGAAACGTTCGTCGTATTCATCTATCTCATAACGGATAAGCGCATCACTTCGCATGCGTTCCGACTCGACGGAGCGGATGAATCGCGCCACGATTTCTTTTTGAATAGGTTCGTTAAAAACCAGATTGCGACCGCTCATGACCTGGACTACGTCGTTGCGCGTAAGCAGTTCTCCCGTTTTCAGGATGATGCCGTTGGCTCCGGCCTTCAATGCGTCGGCCCATAACCGTTCGTTCAAGATTTCTCCCGTAAAAATCAGAATTCTCAGGTCGGGATGTTTCAATCTCACTAGCCGACAAATGTCCACTCCGATGGTGGTAGACCCTCCCAATCCCAAATCCAAAAGCAGCAGGTCGGGCACTCCCTTTTGAAT
>JAJPYK010000184.1:13817-14130 GCA_021205005.1 Paraprevotella sp.
CATGGCAGTTCCGATGATTTTGGCCTCCGGTAATTCTGTACGCAAAATCTCCTCCGTTCCTTTCAAATCGAGTTTTACGTCCTCTACTATGATCACTTTAAAGGCTTCCATTTCACATTCATTTATATTTAGGCAGAGTAAACCATATGCAACATCCCTCGTCGGAGTGGATTTCGACATTCATACGGCATCCGCAAAAGTTATTCAATTTATCATGTTCTCTCACGATCTCGCGGCAAAGCAGATAGGCATAATGCTTGATGTCCGGTATAAACAGGTCACGGGCCTCCTCCTTCGTATAGATCGGTACGGA
>JAJPYK010000035.1 GCA_021205005.1 Paraprevotella sp.
AATTAAAGTAATTATACTGACTTCACAAAGTTAGGAAAATCCCGTTTAACGGAAAAAGAAAAGATGCCTTTTTTCAGAAAAATGAAAAAAGAACGGTGATTTTTTTATAGTCTCATGAAAAAATGCCAATTTTGCAGGTATTATGTGGTTTGAACCGGTTAGTGCATTAGATTTAATCATAAAAGGAATACTGATCGGCGTGGTAGCTTCTGCGCCGATGGGCCCCGTGGGGGTCCTCTGCATCCAACGCACACTGAACAAGGGTCGTTGGTATGGTTTCGTAACAGGTTTGGGAGCGGCTTTCAGCGACATCATTTATGCTTTGATAACTGGATTCGGGATGATTTTCGTGGTGGACTTCATCGAAAACAAAACCAATATGTTCTACCTGCAATTGGCGGGTAGCATCATGCTTTTCTTCTTCGGACTATATACTTACCGTTGTAAACCGGCCACGTCCATCCGCCCGGCCTCGCCGAAGAAGGAAACGCTGATACATAATATGGTGACGGGCTTTTTGGTCACGGTTTCCAATCCGCTCATCATTTTTTTGTTCGTCGCGTTGTTCGCACGTTTCACGTTTGTGGTCCCCGATCATGTGGTGCAACAATCATTGGGCTACCTGTCTGTCTTCATCGGAGCCATCGGATGGTGGTTCTTATTGACTTACTTTATAGATAAAGTGCGCAGCCATTTCGATGTGAAAGGCATTTGGATACTCAACCGAATCATAGGCGTTGTGGTCATCGTGGCTTCCATCGTAGGTGTTTTTATCACATTGACCGGTTTATCATTATAAGTATATGTACATAGCCCAACGACTTAAAGAGCAAAATATTGCGGAATACCTGCTTTACATGTGGCAGGTTGAAGATATTATTCGGACCAACCATCTGGATCCGGATGAAGTCAAACGGAATTATCTGGTGCAGTTCAAGGCCACGGGTAAGACAGAGAAAGAACTGGAGGAATGGTACACTCACTTGATTCGTATGATGCGTGAAGAAGGTGTACAGGAGCATGGCCATTTGCAAATCAACAAGAATATCATTCTGTTACTTACCGATTTGCATAACCAATTGCTTCAATCCTCTAAGTTTCCTTTCTACACTGCTGCTTATTACAAAGTCCTGCCTTATATCGTGGAGCTGCGCAACAAGGGCGATCGGAAGGATATTCCCGAACTGGAAACTTGTTTCGACGCTCTGTACGGCGTCATGCTGCTTCGTCTGCAAAAGAAATCGGTGAGCGAAGAAACGGCACGGGCTGTGGCCGATCTTACCAAAATGCTCGGCATGCTGTCGGACTACTATAAACAAGATAAGGCCGGTGAACTTAAATTTGAATAAAGGAAAAAAGAAATGAAGAATATATTAGTAACAGGATGCAACGGTCAGTTGGGCAACGAAATGCAGCTTTTGGCGGCTCAACATCCGGAGTTCAATTACTTTTTTACAGATGTGAAAGAGTTGGACATCACCGACGAAAAAGCCATTCAGACCTTTGTCAAAGATAAACAAGTGGACTGCATCGTGAATTGCGCCGCTTATACCGCAGTAGATAAGGCTGAAGAAAACGAAAATCTTTGCGACCTGCTGAACCGAGTGGCTCCGGGATATTTGGCGAAAGCCATACATGCTCAAGGAGGCTGTATGGTGCAAATATCCACCGATTATGTGTTTGACGGAACGGCGCACGTTCCCTACCGGGAAAATGAGCCGACTTCTCCGGCCACAGTCTACGGACGTACAAAACTGGGAGGGGAAGAAGCCGTGCTCCGTAATTGTCCGCAATCGGTCGTAATCCGCACGGCATGGCTTTATTCTACTTTCGGCCGCAATTTTGTAAAAACGATGTTGCAACTGGGACGCGAAAAAGAAAAACTCGGTGTCATCTTCGACCAGATAGGAACTCCGACTTATGCGCGCGATCTGGCGGCTGCCATCTTTGCCGTACTCGCCCAAGGCATTACGCCCGGCATTTATCATTTCAGTAATGAAGGGGTCATTTCGTGGTATGACTTTACCAGAGCCATCCATCGCATCGCCGGCATTACCTCTTGCAAGGTGTCTCCTTTGCATACGGCGGAGTACCCCACTCCGGCTGTACGCCCCCATTATTCCGTACTCGACAAGACGAAAATCAAGGAAACTTATCATCTCGAGATTCCGTATTGGGAAGAGTCTTTGGCCGAGTGCATCCATAAATTAGAACCCTAACCTCAGTTTTTCAGGATTCAATGATATGAATGAAATAGAAAGAAGAAGAACATTTGCCATTATTTCCCATCCGGATGCCGGTAAGACGACGCTGACGGAAAAACTCCTGCTCTTCGGCGGACAAATCCAAGTGGCCGGAGCGGTGAAGAGCAATAAAATCAAAAAAACAGCCACCAGCGACTGGATGGAGATAGAAAAACAGCGCGGAATTTCTGTCACGACGTCCGTCATGGAATTTGATTATCACGATTACAAAGTGAATATCTTGGATACGCCCGGACACCAAGACTTTGCCGAGGATACATTCCGTACATTGACGGCAGTGGACAGTGCCATTATCGTAGTGGACGGGGCCAAGGGCGTAGAGGCCCAGCCCCGTAAGCTGATGACCGTATGCCGCATGCGCAAAACTCCGGTAATCATATTCATCAACAAAATGGACCGTGAAGGAAAAGATCCTTTCGACCTGTTGGATGAACTGGAACAGGAATTGCAGATCAAGGTACGCCCGCTGAGCTGGCCCATTAACCAAGGACAACGTTTCAAAGGCGTGTATAATATTTATGAACAGCGACTGGATCTTTTCACGCCGGACAAACAAAAAGTGACGGAGAAGGTGGAAGTGGACATCCACAGTAATGAATTGGAGGCACATGTCGGAGCTGTCGATGCGGAAAAACTGCGGAATGATCTGGAACTTGTGGACGGGGTCTATCCGGAATTCGACGTCGAAACTTATCTGGAAGCCGAAGTGGCACCGGTATTTTTCGGTTCGGCGTTGAATAATTTCGGTGTGAAGGAATTGTTGGACTGCTTCGTACAAATCGCCCCAAGTCCCCGCCCGACACAGGCCGAAGAGCGTATGGTCAGGCAGGAAGAACCGAAATTCAGCGGATTCATATTCAAGATTACGGCCAACATCGATCCAAACCATCGTTCTTGTATCGCGTTTTGCAAGGTTTGTTCAGGCAAATTCATACGTAATGCGCCCTATTTGCATGTCCGACAGAACAAAACGCTGCGTTTCTCTTCGCCCACACAATTTATGGCGCAAAAGAAAAGCACTATCGACGAGGCCTATCCGGGCGACATCGAGGGTCTGCCCGATAACGGGATTTTCAAGATCGGCGACACGCTGACCGAGGGGGAAGTCATCCATTTCCGCGGTTTGCCCAACTTCTCGCCCGAGATGTTCAAATACATAGAGAATGCCGATCCCATGAAAACCAAACAACTGAACAAAGGCATCGAACAGTTGATGGACGAAGGAGTGGCGCAACTGTTCGTCAATCAGTTCAACGGCAGGAAAATCATCGGGACCGTGGGACAGTTGCTGTTTGATGTCATACAATATCGTCTGGGAAACGAATATAATGCCAAATGCCGATGGGAACCGGTCAGCCTGTATAAGGCTTGCTGGATCGAGAGCGACGACGAAGCGCAGTTGGAAGCCTTCAAAAAGCGTAAATACCAGTTTATGGCCAAAGACCGTGACGGTCGGGATGTATTCCTGGCCGACAGCAACTACGTGTTGCAGATGGCACAGAATGACTTCGAGCACATTAAATTCCATTTTACCAGCGAATTTTAAAGAGAACAGATATAAAAAAGAATTATGAACATTGAGGAAGACATAAAACAGGCCGTAGAGGTCATGCGGAAAGGAAGAGTCATCCTCTACCCTACGGATACGATATGGGGCATCGGCTGTGATGCCGCCAACGAAGAAGCCGTCAAACGGGTATATGCCATCAAAAAGAGAGATGACAGCAAAGCGTTGATTTGTCTGGTAGACTCCGACAACCGTCTGCAACGCTACGTGGACGACGTGCCGAATGTGGCGTGGAATTTGATTGAGTATGCCACCAAACCCCTTACGATCATCTTTGATCATGCCAAGAATCTCGCCCCTAATCTGCTGGCAGAAGACGGCAGCGTAGGCATACGGGTCACTCGCGAAGACTTCAGCCGGCAGCTTTGCTACCGCTTTCAGAAGGCCATCGTCTCCACTTCGGCCAACGTGAGCGGAGAGCCCTCACCGGCTTGTTTCGACGAAATCAGCGAAGAAATAAAAAATGCCGTAGACTACGTGGTAAAAAGCCGACAGAAAGAAAAGACGAAATCCGTACCGAGCAGCATCATCAAGCTGGGATCGGACGGCGAAGTGAAAATCATCCGAAAATAACACTTTGCACTCATGAATGCGGTAAAAAGAAAATTCACGTTTTTCGAACGGCTGTTCATTTGGAGACGAATGAACTTCAGCGAACAGAAGTTTATCTTGATCATCAGTTTCATCGTCGGTGTACTGACAGCCTTTGCCGGTCTGTTATTGAAATGGCTCATCCATCAGATTCAGTACATTCTGACTTACCGCTTCGATGCGACAGCTTCCAACCCTTTGTATCTGGTCTATCCTGTCATCGGCATCTTCCTGACCGGGCTATTCGTGCGCTATGTAGTGAAAGACGACATCAGTCACGGCGTCACGAAAATTCTTTTCGCCATTGCCCAGAAACAAAGCAAAATCAAAGTCCATAACACGTGGTCGAGCCTGCTTGCCAGTGCGATTACCATCGGATTCGGCGGTTCCGTAGGAGCGGAGGCCCCTATCGTGCAGACCGGTTCGGCCATCGGGTCTAATCTGGGTCGCTTGTTCCGCATCAACAGCCGTACGCTGATGCTTTTAGTGGGGTGCGGAGCAGCAGGAGCGGTGGCCGGTATCTTCAAAGCACCTATCGCCGGACTGGTTTTCACGCTCGAAGTACTCATGATCGACCTGACGATGGGAGCGTTCTTGCCTTTGCTCATCTCCTGCGTGACGGCAGCCGGAGTGACATTTGCCATTTCCGGAATGGGTACCATCTTCGAGTTTCATCTGCAAGACGCTTTTACTGTCAACAAAATTTCCGCCTATATCCTGCTGGGGATTTTCTGCGGACTGGTTTCGCTCTACTTCACCCGCACGATGAACTCGCTCGAAGACATCTTCAGGAAATACTCCAATCCTTATGTTAAGCTGCTCATCGGCGGCGTCATGCTGAGTGTCTTGATCTACCTTTTCCCCTCACTTTACGGCGAAGGCTATAACCTTATCCATTTGTTGTTAAACGGCAAAGGACCGGCCGATTGGGAAGTCGCCATGGACAGTTCGCTCTTCTACGGGCATGGAAATCTCCTGTTGTTATACCTGGCTTTGGTTCTGATCTTCAAAGTATTTGCCTCTACGGCCACTAACGGAGGCGGAGGCTGCGGAGGAATTTTTGCACCCAGTCTGTTCTTGGGGTGTATCTCCGGATTCATATTCGCCCGCATATGGAACAACTATCAATGTCTGGGCTTGCATCTGCCCGAACGCAATTTTGCGTTGATCGGCATGGCCGGCCTGATGAGCGGCGTGATGCACGCCCCGCTGACGGGCATATTCCTTATCGCGGAGCTTACCGGGGGCTACCAACTCTTCATGCCCTTGATGATCGTATCCGTCTGCGCCTACCTCACCATTATTTCTTTTGAACCGCACAGCATCTATTCCATGCGGCTGCCCAAGAAAGAGCAACTGCTCACCCATCATAAGGACCGGGCCGTGCTCACCCTGATGAGCCTTGATTCCGTCATCGAGAAGTACAACGAATACTTGTATCCCGACATGGATCTGAATGCACTGGTAAAATACATATCCACCTCGCGTCGGGACGTTTTCCCCGTGGTGGACCGGCAAAAGAAACTGGTCGGCATCATTTATCTGGACAACGTGCGCCCCATCATGTTCCGTCAGGAACTGTATCGCCGGTTTCAGATCGGTCAACTGATGAGCGAACCGGTGGCGCGACTGAACATCAATGATTCGATGGATGTCGTGCTGCTTACGTTCGACAAAACCAATGCCTGGACCTTGCCGGTGGTCGACGCGGAAGGCACATTCATGGGCTTCATCCGCAAATCGCATGTGCTGACCATTTACAGAAAGACTATGGCAGACTTATCCGATGACTAATAGCAACAATGATGAAAAAGGAAGATTTAAGAATCGTATATATGGGCACACCGGATTTTGCGGTGGAAAGCCTGAAGCGTCTCGTTGAAGGAGGTTACAACGTAGTAGGGGTCGTCACCATGCCCGACAAGCCGATAGGACGTCATCAGGACGTGCTCCAAGCCAGTGCCGTGAAAAAATACGCGGTAGAACAGGGACTGACCGTCTTGCAACCGGTTCGATTGAAAGACGAGACGTTTGTCGAAGAATTGCGTAGCCTGAAAGCGGACCTCCAAATCGTCGTAGCCTTCCGCATGTTGCCGGAGGTCGTGTGGAACATGCCGCCCTTGGGCACATTCAATCTGCATGCTTCCCTCCTCCCCCAATACCGTGGAGCCGCTCCCATCAACTGGGCCGTGATCAACGGCGAAACGGGAACCGGCATCACCACTTTCTTCTTGGAGCATGACATCGATACGGGAAAGATCATCCGACAGGTGCGGATCCCGATTGCCGACACAGACAATGCCGGCGTGGTGCACGACAAACTGATGGAGTTGGGCGGTCAGTTGGTCGTGGAAACCGTAGATCGCATCCTCGCCGGAGACGTGCATCCCGTCCCGCAAGAAAAGATGCCGATGGAAAAACCGCTGCATCCGGCTCCGAAAATATTCAAGGAAACCTGCCGGATAGACTGGACTTCGAAGTCGCTCAAAGCCCTGTATGACTTTATACGCGGGCTGTCCCCATATCCTGCGGCGTGGACGGAGATGAAGGACGCTTCGGGAAAGACCTACACGCTTAAGATTTATGAAACCGAAAAAGAGCCTTGTACGCCTGCCGAAGCGGTGGGTGAAGTCGTAAGCGACGGAAGAAACTACTTTAAAGTGGCCGTGAACGGAGGCTATTTGCATTTGAAAGAGATTCAGCTCATCGGAAAAAAACGGATGAAAACGGAAGATTTCCTACGCGGATTCCGCACAGCGGAACGTCTGACGATGGTATAAGAATCATACGGTCGGGCAAAGACTTCCCATCTATCTGCGAGATGAACCGTAGCCCCCGTCATCCTGTAATCGGGGTCGCCGGAGGATAGAAAATCAATCGCCTGAGAAAAATAATTCGTTCTGCGGAATTTTTTTTCTCCGCAGAACAATTTCAGTATATACCGCAGGCATTGGATCGCCGACTTCATGCGATACGGCCCTATGGAAACGACGGCGCAAAAACTCCGGTCGTCACCTCAGCCATTCGTCTTACGATAGCTCCATATCGCCCCTATGGCAAACACAGCCATGAATCCCAACATCTTGACAAATTGGGGAAACAAATCCATAAAGCCGCAACCCTTCAGATAAATCATGCGCATGGCTTGAATGAAATAAGTCAAAGGATTGAAAGCCGACATATACTGTGCCCAGTCCGGCATGCTGCGTATAGGCGTAAACAAGCCGTTCATCAGGATAAATACCATCATGAAGAAAAACATCACGAACATGGCTTGCTGCATCGTAGAAGAGTAATTGGATATGAGTAACCCCATTCCCGAAATGGTAAAGATATAGATGCACGAGAAGAAATAAATCCACCCCAAATGCCCCACGGGCCTGATGCCATAAAACAAGTTGGCCAGAATCAGACCTATCGTCAGCACCACCAAACCTACGATCCAATAAGGAATCAACTTGGCCAGAATGAAAACGAACTTATTCAAGGGAGTCACATTCAACTGTTCGATGGTGCCCACTTCCTTCTCGCTGACGATGTTCAACGCCGGCAGGAAACCGCAAAGCAAGGTCATCATGACGATCAGCAGAGCCGGAACCATAAACACTTTGTAATTCAGATGAGGGTTGTACAAGTTGAGCACCGACAAACGTATGGGACTGACCGTACCCAACTGTCCGTTCACGAAGTCCGTGACCACCGACGACAGGTAAGAACTGCCCAGCCCCCCTTTGGTCCCATTGATCGAGTTCGCGGAGATTTGCAGTTGCAAGGGCTGTTGGGTTTCCAACGACTTGGCAAAATATCTCGGAATTTCCAGTATGACGTCTGCTTGTCCATCCTCCACCATCGTCAAGGCATGCTTGTAGTCCGGAACATCCCCCACCAGATTAAAGTAATCCGTTGAAGCAATCTTCTCCACTAATCTGCGAGACAGCGAAGAATGATCGCCATCTACCACGCATACATTATTGTACTTGATTTCCAGATTGGCCGCCCAAGGCATAAGAATCATCATCATGCAAGGAAACATCAAGATGAGACGCGGAATGATGGGATTCCTGCGCATCTGTTTGAACTCCTTTTCTATTAAATATTTTAGTACCATATAAATCTTTCTTTTTGTGCCTGTCGTTATTCCAGGCGTACCTTAAATTTCTTCAGACTCAGACAGATGAGAAAGAGCGCCATGCCGGCCAATATAACGGCTTCCTTCCATACGGCCTCAAATCCCATCCCTTCGATCATGACTTTCTTTACGGCCATGATATACCATTTGGCCGGAACGATATTTGAAATCCATCGCAAAATGGCGGGCATGCTTTCCACCGGAAATATCATACCGGACAGCAACATCACCGGCATCATCAACCCCATACCTGAAATGAGCATGGCGCCCACTTGGTTGTCTACCAGACAGGAGATGAACAACCCCAAGGACAGGGCGACGATAATCAGCAAAAGACTCAAAAAAGACAGGGTGAACAGACTGCCCTCAACCGGAACGTGCAGGACGTAGACCGACAACAACAAAATCGTGATCAGGTTGACGCACGACAACACCAGGTAAGGGACGGCCTTGGCTATAATAATGAAAATGGGACGGATAGGAGAAATCAACAGGACTTCCATCGTACCGATCTCTTTTTCCCGGACGATGGAGATGGAAGTCATCATCGCGCAGATCAGCATCAGAATCAGTCCCATTACGCCGGGTACGAAATTATACGCGCTCTTCATTTGAGGATTGAATAGCAAATGCGTCTGCACATTAAAATTCGCAGCTTGGTCGCCTTGCAAGGCTTGTCCCACGATGCCCTGCACATAGTCCGACATCATACTGGCCGTATTAGGATCCGTGGCGTCCACCACCAACTGGATGCCGGCCTCTCCCGTGCGCAGATTTTTATCGAAGTCGTGAGTAAACGTCACGACAATATCCGCTTCATCGCGCCGGAAAACGTTCTCGATATCCGCAGCCGAAGATAATTCTTTCACTACGGAAAAGTAACGGTTCTGATCCAGCCGCTCCGTGATGCGCGTAGTGACCATGTCTTTCGACGGATCGAGCACGGCGATACGGCTATGGTTCAGCTCCGTAGTAATGGCAAATCCGAACAGGATGATTTGCAGGACAGGCATGCCCAACAAAATCATCATCGTACGCCGGTCACGGAAAATATGAAAAAATTCTATTTTGATAAAAGCCCAGAACTGTTTCATCGTTCATTTATTCATTACGTTTGGCCTCGCGGGCTAATCGATGGAATACCCCATCCATGCTTCCTTCTCCGAACGAGTGTTTCAATTCCTCGGGAGTGCCCAAGGCCCGTATGCGTCCGTCCACCATGATGGATACCCGTCCGCAAAATTCCGCCTCGTCCATATAATGAGTGGTTACGAAAATCGTAATGCCTTGGTCGGCCGCCTGATAAATCAATTCCCAGAATTGCCGGCGCGTTTTAGGATCTACGCCGCCGGTAGGTTCATCCAGAAAAACTATGTCCGGACGGTGGAACGTCGCTACGGAGAAGGCCAATTTTTGTTTCCATCCCAACGGCAAGGACTTGACTAAGGTGTTACGTTCACCTTCCAGTCCCAACGTATGCAACACTTCTTCCGTGCGCTCTTTGATCACTTGCTCCGGAAGTCCGTAGATACCGGCAAACAACCTCATGTTTTCCCACACTTTCAAATCATCATATAAGGAGAACTTTTGGCTCATATATCCGATATGTTTCTTGATTTCCTCCTGTTGGGTATTGATGTCGAACCCCGCAATACGTCCTGTTCCGGATGTGGAATAAGACAATCCGCACAGCATACGCATGGCCGTAGTCTTGCCTGCGCCGTTGGCCCCGAGGAAGCCGAAAATTTCTCCTTTTTCCACTTGAAAAGAGATATGGTCCACGGCCGTGAACGTACCGAAGCGTTTCACCAGGTCTTTCACCTCGATCACATATTCCGACTGCCATCCGGTCTGTTCCCGTTGCAGTCCGGGAGGACACAGGATGTCGGCGAAACGGGTCAGCATGACGGCCGGAGTGTCGATTCCCCTGACTTTGCCTTCGTAAAAGAAGGCCATGCGGTCGCAACTTTTTATCTCGTCCAAGTAAGGCGTGGAAACGATGATGGTGATTCCTTCCTCCTTCAAGCGGTGCAGCATTGCCCAGAACTCTTTACGCGACACGGGGTCTACTCCGGTGGTCGGTTCGTCCAGAAGCAAAACCACCGGCTTGTGGATCAGAGCACAGCATAATGCCAGTTTCTGCTTCATTCCACCGGACAATTTACCGGCCTTTCGGGTTTTAAAAGGTTCGATCTGCTTGTAAATATCCTCCACCAAATGGTAGTTTTCTTTCACCGTGGTCCCGAACAAAGTAGCAAAGAAGTTCAAGTTCTCCTCTATGGTCAGGTCCGAATACAGAGAAAAACGTCCCGGCATATATCCGATGCGGGTACGTAGCGGCCGATAATCGGCCACGACGTCCAAACCGTCTACTCGGACCTCCCCCGATTCAGGACAAAGCAAAGTTGCCAGGATGCGGAACATCGTGCTCTTTCCGGCTCCGTCCGGACCGATCAATCCGAAGATCTCCCCACGCGACACCTCAAAAGAGACATCGTCCAAGGCCGACACTTTGCCATATCGCTTAGACACCCCCTTTACGGTCACTATGGATTCCATATTCGTCATTTGAATTTTACTTCGCCGTACATACCTAACTTCAGTTTTCCGTCGTTCTTTACGGCAATCTTTACGGCGTAGACCAGGTTGGCACGTTCGTCGCGTGTCTGTATGGTTTTGGGCGTAAATTCGGCTTGATTGGAGATCCATGTGATTTTTCCGGCATACTCCTTACGGTCTTCTTCACCATAATCGGCATAGACCTTCACTTGTTGTCCTAATTTCACGGCTGAAAGCTGATCGCTGCTTACATAAGCCCGCAAAAAAATGTGCTGCATATCGGCTATCTTGAAAAGAGGTTTTCCTTGAGTTGTCACCTCTCCCTGCTCCGCATATTTGGTCAATACAGTACCTTCCATGGGAGACGTGATACGGCATTTTTCCAACTGATCATCAGTCTGCATAATCTGAACTTTCGTGGCATCGCCCTCGTCCGATACGCCCTGATTGGCGTTGTTTAACGTAGATAGCTGAGCGGCCAATTGTTTCCTCAATACGGCCAGTTGAGATTCCGCATCATCCACCTGTTTCTGTGTACCCGCATCCTGTTTCAATAAGTTCACGCATCGGTTACGTTCTATTTCGGCTTTGGCGATTTGTTCACGAGTGGCGGCCACCTGTTTGGCCACATCTTCCCGCTTGCTGCCGATCGACCGTAAGTTTGCCTCCAATTGTTCCTTTTTCAAATAGAGCTGTACGGAATCCACATAACCGACGAATTGCCCTTGTTTCAGCACGTCTCCTTCTTCCATATTCAGGGCCATGATCTTTCCGTTGGCCTCTGACGAAACAATCACCTCGGTGGATTCGAATATGCCCGTAGCATCGAAATCCTCATCATTGTTCTTACAAGATGCCGCCAGACACAGTGCGGCCAGACCGCATATTCCTTTTATTAAAACTTTCATTTTCTTTGCTTTTTAATGATTCATCGTGTATTTTATATTGTACAACGCTTGCAATCGCTGAATTTCATGCAGAGCTTTGGTCTGTTTGGCCTGGTCTTCCGAAGTGACCTCGCGCAACATTTCCGTTACGGTCAGCGTACCATTGTTCACCTTCGTCTCGGCAGACTGCCGTATGTTCGTGCGAAGACGGATCAGTTCATCATCGTTCAGCATCAACTGATTCAGCTTTTCCACTTCGCGTCCGTATTGAACCGTTTCCATGCGATTGTTCAACAGAAACGTAGCTTCCTGCGCATCCAAATCTTCCCGATTGGCATCCAACAACTGTTTGTCGTTCTTCCGAGTATAGAAATCGCTGATATTCCAACTCAATCTCAAGCCTGCAATATAATAAGCCTTAAAGCCTCCTTTCAACATATTCAGTCCGGGATCGCTGTAAGCGCCCTGTGCAAACAGACTGAATTTGGGCATGTAACGTACCGTAAGTCCCTTTTCCTGTACGTCGATTAGCTTCCGTTGCAACGCGTACAAGTCCAACTCCGGACGATTATTGACGGTCGTTTCGGCCTGCACGTCTTCAGGGTTGACCAAACGCTCGCTCTCTATGTCCTTTTTTCCGGTCAAGAGACCCAGAACCTCCACATAAGCTTTGCGGTTGGCCCGAAGTTCACTTTCGGTCTGACGGGCATTCAACTGCTCCACTTGCACGGCATCCAAATCCGCCTGATTGGCCACACCGTGTTGCATACAGGCTTTCACCTGTGCATAATTACGCGTCAACTGGGCCTGCAACGAGGCGTTCTGATCCAATTGGGCGTCTATGAGCAGAATGCCGAAAAACAGTTGATTCACTCGGTCGTTCAAGGCATAGAGATTCACCTCCAACTGTTGCTTCTGCACGTCCGACTGGGCACGGATATCCTCCTTCTTATTCCGAATAGCGCCGCCGTCCCAAATCGTTTGGTCCAACTCCAGCATGAGCTGATACTGATCTTTATCCATGTCCGAAGCGATGCCCGGTATGGAATAAGGAAGTTTGGTCACATCCGACTGGTACGTGGCTTTTCCAGAGACACTCAACTGGGGTACATAACCTTTCGAAGCATTCTCCAGCGTAAAGCTTTGGGTACGTTCAATCAACTCAAACTGCCTCACGAGCGGATAATTCTCTCGGGCAGCATGATAGCAATCTTCCAAAGTCAGTTGTGCCCGGCCCGCACCGCAAGCCGCCCACACCCCGACCATCCATAAGAAAAACCTTTTCATCTTTATTTTATTTTCTGAGTCTGCTTAATACCGTTTCTATATTTTCGGCCCGACGTTGCGAAAGAAACTGCCGTTGTTCTTCTTCATTTAAATAAAATGCCGTCTGCACGATGGGCTGCGCCATAAAGGACATGACATTCAACGATAAGACCATAAAAAGAAAGTCTACCGTACGTATCGGACGAATTTCCCCTCTGTTCAGGGCCTTTTCCAACTGAATTTCCACATTTTTACGCAACTTGGCCAAAGCCTCCAATAGCAAAGGCAAATACACTTCGCGTCTCTCTTCGCTCAGGTGAATCTCATTCAAAATAAACTGCGGAAGCCGAGGATTGGCGGCAAGAAAGTCAAAGTGTGTACCTATCAAGTCGGCCAGTTGGTCGAATAAATGCTTGTTGTCATTGAATGTGGCTTCGAGCGAATGAGCCATAAGCGAGATTTTTACCCTGAATACCTGCTCGAACAGTTTTTCTTTCGTGCGGAAATAGTAATGCAGCATTGCGTGTGTCACTCCGGCCTCTTCGGCGATCTCCGTCGTCTTCGCCAAACCGAAGCCCTTGTCCATGAAGATTTTTTTCGGCGGCACGAAGGGCGGCACTAAGAATCGCTTGTTCCGTATTATCTTCCTTTTTAGTCATAACTTAGTTGTTTAACACATTTGTTAGCTCTGCAAAAGTAGGCATTTATATC
>JAJPYK010000017.1 GCA_021205005.1 Paraprevotella sp.
TGGGGACTTCTCTTTGGACCTGAAGCCGGGCGAGTGGGCTTGCATCACCGGGAAATCGGGATGTGGCAAGACATCGTTGCTGCGGGCCGTGCTGGGTTTCCAGCCCTTGGACAGCGGACGGATTTTCGTGGGCGGGGAAGAGTTGTCGGCCCGTACAGTGGAACGTATCCGTCAACGTACGTCTTATTTGCCTCAGGAGCTGTTTTTGCCGGTGGATACGGTGGGCGAAATGTGGCGTATTCCGTTCGAGCTGAAATCCAGCCGCCATATCAAGATGTCCGAAGAAAAACTTTTTCAGGTGTGGCATACCTTGGGGCTGGAGAAAGATTTGCTTCGTTTGAAGGTGGTACAGCTTTCCGGCGGGCAACGGCAACGCATCTTGTTGTCCATGGCTGCCTTGTTGGGGCGGGGACTGCTGTTGGCCGACGAGCCTACTTCGGCTCTTGATGAAGAATGTGTGGGACGTGTGGTCGACTTGTTGCGAAGCCTGACGAAGGAAGGTACGGCGGTGCTGACCGTGTCGCACAACCGGACGCTTTTCGACGCCTGCGACAAGGTTGTTCGATTTTAAAAAACTGAATCAAAATGGAAACCGTAGATTTGAGTTATTCGGATTTGCTCATCGGCATGCTGTTGATGTTGCTTCCCTTTTATTTTCTGTGGCGTTTCCGTACGGGACGTTTGCTTTCGGCGGCTTTGTTGGGCACAGTGAGAATGACCATTCAGTTGTTGTTCATCGGCGTTTATCTGCGTTTTCTGTTCCAATGGGACAAGGCCTGGATCAACATTCTGTGGATGATGGCGATGGCTTTTATCGCTTCTCATACGGCCGTGAGCCGCACCACTCTGCGTCCCCGTGTACTGTTTTGGCCTATATTTGTGGGATTTCTGTCCACGGTCCTGCTGGTCTCCTTGTATTTTTTAGGGCTGGTCGTAAGGGTGGATCATGTGTTTTCCGCCCGGTTTTTCATTCCGGTGACCGGCCTGCTTTTCGGCAATATGCTCACGGTAAGCATCATGGCCGTCAATGTGTATTATAGTGAGCTGCAACGCGATCGTGACATGTACTATTATTTATTAGGCAACGGAGCCACCCGTTTCGAGGCCACGTTGCCTATTCTCCGTTCGGCTGTCATCAAGGCCTTCTCTCCTTGCATCGCCAACATGGCCGTATTGGGGGTGGTTTCTTTTCCGGGCACGATGATCGGTCAAATACTCGGCGGTTTCATGCCCGAGGTAGCCATCAAGTATCAGCTAATGATCAGTATCATTACCGTAGTTTCTTCCATGTTGTCGCTCGTCATTACGATCCGACTTTCGGCACGCAGCACGTTTGATGAGTTCGGACGACTGAAACCTGTCTTCAAAAACGGAAAAACCCTAAAGAAACAATAAAAAAACACGGTCAGCCTTGCCGTTGTGGCCGATCTTTCGTATTTTTGCAAAAAAATTCTATAGCGTGAAAATTAAAGAAGTAGTTTTAGCCCTTGAAAGATTCGCGCCTTTGCCTTTGCAGGAAAGCTTCGATAATGCGGGCCTGCAAGTAGGACTGACAGAGGTGGAAGCATCAGGGGCTTTATTGTGTCTTGACGTGACTGAAGAGGTGCTCGATGAAGCGATGTCTTTGGGTTGTAATCTCGTGATTTCTCACCATCCGTTGTTGTTTCATGGTCTGAAGACCGTGTCCGACCGCAGCTATGTGGAACGGTGTGTGCGTAAGGCGATTCAAAACGACATTACCGTCTATTCGTCCCATACCAATTTGGACAACGCCGAAGACGGGGTGAACTTCAAGATCGCCGAGAAGTCGGAACTGGAACAGGTGAAGCTCCTGTTGCCGCATCCGGTGAAAGTGAAAGACGGCGGACATGAATACACGGTCATGGCCGGAAGCGGAGTGGTAGGCACTTTGCCTCAGGCCGAAGATTCCCTGAGATTCTTGCAGCGCATCAAATCTGTTTTCCATATCGAGTGTCTGATGCACAACGAGTTGTTGCAACGACCGATAAAAAAGGTGGTGTTGTGCGGAGGGGCGGGCGATTTCCTGCTGGAAGAGGCGCTTAACCAAAAGGCCGACGCTTTCCTGACGGGGGAGATGCACTATCATCAGTACTTCGGGCACGATCAGGATTTGCAGATCGCCGTGATGGGACATTACCAGAGCGAGCAATATAAGAAAGAAATTTTTTATTCATTAATCAATGAGGTTTGTACCGAACTGCCGCTTTACATTACCGCAGTCGATACGAATCCCATTAAATATTTGTAGTAGGTTTATGGCAAAAGACATGAAGAAAGACGCGGCCGACTTTTCTATCGAGGAAAAGTTGAGAAATCTGTACCAGTTGCAGACCATGCTTTCCGAAATCGACAAGATTAAGACTTTGCGTGGAGAACTTCCTTTGGAAGTGCAGGATCTGGAGGATGAGTTGGAAGGATTGTCCACTCGTATAGATAAAATGCATGCAGACATCGACGCACTGAATGAGGAGATTGCCGGACGCAAAGCTACCATTGCTGCGAATAACGCTTCCATCGCCAAGTATAATCAGCAATTGGACAACGTGCGCAACAATCGCGAGTATGAATCGTTGAGCAAGGAAATCGAGTACCAGACGCTCGACGTGGAGCTGAACGAGAAGAAAATCAATGAAGCCCACAGCGCAATCGAGCATAAAAACGAGGAGATAGCTCATTGTACGGAAGTGATGAACGATCGTCGTGCCGACTTGGACATGAAGAAGTCGGAGCTGGATGAAATCATTTCCGAGACTCGGTCGGAAGAGGAACAGCTCCGTGAAAAGGCTAAAGCTCTGGAAGCTACGATCGAACCCCGCTTGCTTCTGGCTTTCAAACGCATCCGGAAAAACAGCCGTAACGGGCTGGGTATCGTGTACGTACAGCGTGATGCGTGCGGCGGCTGTTTCAATAAGATTCCGCCCCAACGGCAGTTGGACATCCGTATGCGTAAGAAAATCATTGTGTGCGAATACTGCGGACGTATCATGATAGACCCGGAATTGGCCGGAGTGAAAGTGGAACCGAAAGCGGTGGAGGAAAAGCCGAAACGCCGCCGCCGTGCTGCCGCAGCTACGGAAGAAGACAAATAAATACCCTCGTAGGGAGTTCATGAAAAAGCGAGTGTCCCGGATGTCTACACATCCGGGACACTCGTTTTTTTAATGGTAGGATTTACAGAACTGTGTCGGAAACGGGGGATTTCCGTTCGGACACACTATGGCGGTTGAATGGCATGAAAATATTTGTCAGCAGGGACGCAGATTGCCGTAGTCTCGCACTCTCGCGTAATCCCTGATGGGCAGGAATGATAGGACGTTGATTTCGAGATATATAAGCCGGTTGAGGACGAGACTGGGAGTTGCCTCTGCACTATGATGATTTTTTCTCCGCAGATTTTTCTGTCAATCTCCTGAGAGAAATTTGCCGATCTGCGGAGAACGATCCAGCGTTTTCCGCAGAAAGGTCCTGAGGGGAGTGCAGGACTATCCTTTATCTTTACTTCTTTTATCTTGCAGGATGAGATTATATACGGGATAAAAACAGAGTAGGGGATCAGAATGATACGGCAAACGATGCCCCGGCGGTGAGCATGCTCATGTATTCGCCGCTGGCGGATTTCGGGGGAGGCACCAGGTCATAGTCGAGGAAGAAGCGGACATCGAAATCTTTGTAGGTAAGAAATGTCAATGAGGTACCGCAGCCGAAACATATCCCGTTTCGGGATGGTGTGGTGAGGTCGGTAAGCGGCAGTGACGGATAGTGCAGATAACCGGTCAGCAGTTTGCATCCTATCCGCCAATAAGATGAGAGCGGGTAGGAAAAGTGGGGGCCGACCGTGAGTGAGGTGATGTCTAACGTCCGGTTCTCGGCCACGCTGCCGTTCATAATGAGAGAGAGGTTGGATACGGCGAAGCGTCCTCCAAGGCCCACGTAGGGATTGAAAAAGTAGGCTCCTTCCAGTCCGGCCTAACTTCCGGAAGAAGTCCTGAAAGAATGATTTTCGTTCAGATCATAACGGCTCAGGGGAATGTTGGCGCCTAAGTAGATGCCGAAGAACGAAGGCGGGCGCATGCGGTCCGGAATCTCGTCCGTATCGGTATGAAGAATGCCTTTGTCTTTGAATAGCAGATCGGCCAGGAAATAACCCAGTTCGGTGGAAAGTATGCCGATTCCGGCACCTACCATAATATCGCTCAGCCAATGCTTGTTGTTAGCCATGCGCGTCAGTCCGGTGGCCGAGGCCGCAGCATAAGCGCCCACGCCGATCCACGGACTTTTATATCCGTATTCCTTATTCAGCATGGTGGCTTTCATGAAAGCGGTGGCCGTGTGTCCGGAGGGAAACGACTGGAAGTCTGAACCGTCGGGACGGGCCACGTGGGTCGTGCGTTTCAGTGCGCTTACCGTACCGGCCATCAACAGAGCGGAAAAGGCGTCCGATGTCAGCATCCGTCCCCAAGAACTCCGTCCTTGCACGCCGCCTAAATTCATTCCCATCATGACGGCTGCCGGCAGATATTGCAGGTAATCGTCGTAACGACGTCGGAAAGAAGGGAGATAATCGTTCCTCAACTGCCGGAAATGGTCGTCCTGGCTTTTGACCAGCAGTCCGCCCGCCACCAAAGGGACTCCGATATAAGTCATTCGATAGGCTTTCGACGTGACGATGGAATGGACTTTCGTGCGAAACCCGTGGTGCGGCATCGGCCGGAGGCTGTCCGGTACAAGGCGGTTCAAGGTGTCTTGTGCTTGTGCGGACGGGCGGAAACCGGCCAGCAGTATTGCCGTGAATGAGAGTAAAGTCAGAACGTTTCTCCGTTTCCTTGGATATGAATGTGGGGCCATGTCTTTTTGTATAGGTTTCTATGGCCACAAAAATAAGGCAGGATTTTGGGGAAATATTGAAGATTCAGAATTGTAGAGTGAAAGTATGTTTTTTCTCCTTATAATCATACGAGACGGTCCATCCGTGGTAGTCGCAGATGGCTTTTACGATGGAAAGTCCCAAGCCGTTGCCGGGCGTTCTTTCCGATGGGCGGTAGAAACGGTTGAACATCAGCCGCTCGTTCAGGGCTTCTCCGTCGGAAGTGTTGGTCACTTTCAGTTGTCGTCCTTTCAATGTCAGCAAAATTTCGCCGTTCGGTCTGTTGTGGCGTACGGCGTTTACCACCAGATTGTTGAGCAGGCTTTCCAGCAGCACTCTGTTGGCCCTAACTTTCAAGGGACAGGCATCGAGGTTCCGCCGGATGGAGATACCTTGTGCGAGGCTCTCCAAAAACGGAAGCAAATCGTTTACGACCGCGGCCACGTCCACCGTTTCTATCTTTTCATATTGTCTGTTGTCTATTTTCGCCAATAGGAGCAGGTTGCGGTTCAGTCGCGACAAACGGCCCGAAATTTGATAAAGTCCCTGGATCGTTTCGGCCATCGGTTGTGTCAGGTCGGGCAGTTGCAGCAGGTTGTCCAGCCGACTTTGGAATACCGCCAACGGGGTTTGCAGTTCGTGCGAGGCATTTTCCGTGAATTCCTTTTGCGTCCGGTAGCTTTTCAGACTGTTGGCCATCAGTGTATGCAGCGTACGGTTCAGACGGGAGAACTCCTCTACGTTGCTGTCGGGCAGTACCGGCAGCTTTCCGTCTTCCAACCGGAAACCTTCGATCTGTTTCAAGGTTTCGTCGAACGGTTTCCATATCCTCCGCGCAATGAAATGCGCCGTGAATACGATGGCGATGCCCAACAGCACGATAATCAGGATGAACTGAATCATGATACCTTGTACGATGTATTCCTCCAGATCGAATGCCGGCAAGGGTTGGCCCGATTGTGCGGCGCCGATGACTTCGATCATGTCTTCGGCATAATAGTGTTCTGTCAGCCAATAGAAAACCGGTGTGGCCAGGGCCAACAGGATGACGACGCAGATAATGAACTGCGTAAGCGCCCGGTTCAGCAAACGTCTCCTTTTCATGTTTCCGTCCATTGATACCCGGTTCCGTATACGTTTCTGATACAATCTTTGCATCCGGCTTCAGCCAATTTGGCTTTCAGGTTCTTGATGTGGGTATAGACAAAGTCGTGGTTGTCCAGCATGTCGGCCATGTCGCCGCTCAAGTGCTCGGCCAAAGCGCCTTTGGAGATGACTTTGTGTCGGTTGCCGATAAAGAATAGCAGGAGTTCGTACTCCGTCCGTGTCAGCGTGATGTTGTGTCCGTTTGCGCTTACGGCTTTGCTGAGTAAATCGATGGTAAGACCGTTGCTGTGCAGGAAGTTGTTGGCCGAGAATTCCTTTCTTCGGATGATGGCGTAGATGCGCATGCTCAGTTCGGGCAGATGGAAGGGTTTGGACAGATAATCGTCCGCACCGATTCCCAGTCCTTTCACTTTGTCGTTCAGGGAATCTTTGGCTGATACGATGATGACGCCCACGGAATTCTGCCTGCGGCGGATGTCACGCAGGAGGTCGAGTCCGTTACCGCCCGGCAGCATCAGGTCCAGCAATATGCAATCGTAGTCGTAAAGATGGATTTTCATCCGGGCTTCGTCATAAGTGAATGCCTGTTCGCATAAATATTTCTCGGAACCGAGATAAGTCACGATGCTTTGCGACAAATCCCGTTCGTCTTCTATAATCAGGAGTTTCATTAGATCAACATAAGTATACTTCCGCCGGTGATGAGCAAAGCGCCGGCAATGACTTTCAGGCTCACAGGTTCTTTGAGCAAGACAAAGGACAGGATGATGGTGATGACAACGCTCAGCTTGTCCACCGGAGCCACTCTCGATGCGTTTCCGCCTTGGAGAGCACGAAAATAAAACAGCCACGAAAGACCGGTAGCTGCGCCGGAGAGGATGAGAAAGAGCCAGGAACTGCGGCTGATGCTCCGGAGTTCCGTGCCGTGACATCCGAAGAGAACGATTCCCCAAGTGATGAATAGAATGACCGTGGTGCGTATAGCGGTGGCCAGGTCAGAGTTCATGTTCTTAATCCCGATCTTGGCGAAAATGGCGGTAAGTGCGGCGAAGAAAGCTGATAAAAGTGCATAATATTTCCACATATCGCATAGCTTATGATTTTAATTGCAAAATTAATGATTGACTATGACTTTCGCCTCGTTTTTATAGATAATCAACATAAGAGCCGGCAAGACTAGCAACAGAAGCGGTAAGGCAGCCATGAATCCGCCGATGACGGCCACGGCCAAAGGCTGTTGCATCTGTGCGCCCATTTCCATTCCGAGTGCCAGAGGCATCAGGGCCAGGATGGCTCCGATGGCTGTCATCAGTTTCGGACGGATGCGTAAGGCGATGGCATAGTTGACAGACTCCTCCACGTTGCCGCCCGCCCGCCGGTTCATTCGATATTGATGTACGGTGAAAATGGAGTTCTCGGCAATGATGCCCACCACCAGAATGATGCCAGTGTAGCTACTTACGTTTAGCGGGACACCGGTCAGCCACAAAGCTAACAGGCAACCGCAGATGTCGGTGACGGAAATGAGTAGGATGGCCAAGGAAATCCGCCACTGTCGGAACAGAAACATGAGTACGGTGAGGACCAGTACTGTGGCCAGGCCGAGGATTAGCGTCAGTTCCTTGAACGATTGTTGCTGCTCCGAGTAAGCTCCTCCGAAGGACAGGCTGTAACCGGTGGGCAGCGACATGCGTCAGGAGAAGGCCTGCTGAATATCGTTGACGGTGGTTCCCAAATCCCGATTTTCCAGACTGGTCGTCAGCACAATGACACTTTTCAGATCCTCTCGACGCTGCTCGATTTCCCCGGGTACGACTTCTATGCGGCAGAAGGAGCCGAGCGGGCGCGTGCTGCCGTCGGGCAGGATAATAGGTTGCCATTTGAGCTTTTTGGGCGTGTTGTCTGCAAAATCGGTGAAACGCAGGAGGATGCGGCGCATTTGCTCGCCGTCCTGTATCGAACCGATTTGAAGTCCGCCGGTCATGGCAGCTTGTGCCGGCACCGGTTCAATCACGTTGGCTGGCTGACAGAGGGGGATGCCGTCGGTATGTGCTGTCAGTTGCTCCTGAAAATCGGGCGACGAGATGCCGAAACGGGCCAGTTTTTCCTGGTCGGGAATAAAGACCTGCGAAGCACCTGCCGGGATGAGTCCGTTGTCCAGATCCACCACGCCGGGCACACTGCGCATGATTTTTTTTCTGCGCGGTCGGCCTATTGTTGCAGAGTGGTATAGTCATCGCCGAAGATTTTTACTTCAATCGGTTTCGGGGTACTGTCAGATCGCCCAGCAAGTCGGAGATACGCTGACCGAAATCTACGGTCATGGCGGGGACGGAAGCTGCAAGTTGTCGGCGCAGGTCGTTGATGACTTCCGGCGTTGTTTCGGAACGGTCTTTTTTCAACTGTATCAAATAGTCGCCGAAATTGCTCGGACGTGTCGTGAAGGACATGCCGACCGCTGTGCGTCGGGAGTAGGTCTCCACCTCGGGATGCGCCATGATGATCCGTTCCATTTGGCGGCACAGCCGGTCTGTCTCTTCAATATCGGTTCCGGCAGGGGTATGATAATCGAGTACGATCGTACCTTCGTCCAAATCAGGGAGGAAACCGGAGGACAGTCGGGTAGAGGCATACCATCCTCCCGCGGCAAAAAGCAGCAGAAGACCGGGGGCTATCCACGGCTTGCGGTAGATGGCTGTTAGGAAGTGTACCTTATGAATGGCCGCCTGTTCCTGCTCGTTGACATCCGGATTCCCGGGACGTAGTTTTTCTTTGTAACCGATCAGCAGATGGAAAACCGGCAGCAACAGCCACGTGACGAGAAAAGAAGCTACCAACGTCAACTGCATCGTGTCGGACAATTCCTTGAAGAAGCTGCCCGCCAGTCCGCTCATCAATCTGAAAGGAAAGTGAATGACGATGGTGGCCAGCGAAGAAGCGATCATGGCCGGGAACAGATTGCGGATGGCTTGACGCACGATGGTGAAGCGGTCCGTGCCGGGATGTTCTTCGTGTTCTCGATAAATTTGTTCGATGACCACGATGGCGTCGTCGATGATCAGGCCGACGGACGCGGCCATGGCTCCGAACGACATGATGTTGATGGTGATGCCGGCCCCATAACACAGCAGGATGCTGAATGTTATGGTGACGGGAATCGTCAGCATGACGGCCAAACTGGCGCGCCACGACCGCAGAAAGAGTACCATGACCGCCAGGGCGAGGAAGAGGCCTTCGTAGATGGTCTTCTGGACACTATGAATGCTGTCTCCCACAAACGCACTTTGGTTATAATAAGGTTTCAATTCATACCCTGCGGGAAGCTGTTTCCTGATTTCATCGGCCTTGCTTTCCACGTCTTTTGCAAATGTGAGCAGGTCTATGCCCGGCTGTTTCACCAAGTCGACCAGCACTGCATCCCGTCCGTCGGCATTGATTTTCAGAAATTCCTGCCGTTCGCAGATTTCCACTTGAGCGATGTTGCGCAGGCGGATGACTCTCGTCCCGTCGTTTCGTATGATCGTATTTTTCAGAGATTCCAAGTCATTGATGCGCGTTCGGTCAGAACGAGATAGAGACGGTCGTATCCGGCCACATTGCCATTGCCCAGAACAAAATTCGTCTTGTCGAAAGCGGATTTGATTTCTGAGGGGGTAATGCCCGTGGCCGACATCTTTGCCGCATCGGGCTTCACGACGAACTCCTTGGCTTTTCCGCCTCGTACGACTACTTTGCTGATGCCCGGCACTTGAGAAAACAGGGGACGCACCACTAAATTGCCTACGTCGCGCAAGGCCATGCGGCTGTGGGTGGAACTCTCCAGCGTGTAACCGTAAACCGGGTATAGCGACTGGTTCATGGCTTCGGTGGAGATCACCGTTCCGGCCGGCAGGAAGCCTTTGATTTCGTTGATGCGGCTTTCCAACTGATTTTTCAAGGCGTAGATGTCAGATCCCCATTGGAAATACACATCCACGACGCAACTTCCGCGGCTCGTACTGCTTTTCACCACCGTGACGCCCTGTACTTTCTTCACCGCACTCTCCAAGGGTTTGGTTACGATGATCATCATCCGGTCTACGGGCTGCTCTCCGGCATCGGCGATCACGGTAATGCGCGGAAACAATACTTCGGGAAACAGGTTGGTTTGCATGCGGGTATAGCAGAACAACCCCGCCGCAAGCAGCAGGAGGCCCACGAAAAGAATGGGCTTGCTATAGAGTTGATGGTAACTTGCTTTTTGCATGTCGTTCAGTTTTTTTCGGGTTGAGACAAGGTGACGCGGCTGCCGTCTTCCAACGCGTATCCGCCGCTCTGGATGATGCGGTCGGCGGCTGAAAGGTCGGTCGAAAAGATTGCTATGCTGTCGGCATCGCTGTTACCTATGGTGACGGGCACGCGCTTGGCTGTGCTGTCGGCCGAAAGTTTCATGACCCAATAGTTTTCGAGCCGTTCGTCGCTCTGTACGGCACTTCGGGGCAGCAGCATCACTTTCCTGTCCGGTTCCTCCTCGGTCGGTACCAGGGCTTCGACGTTCATGCCTTCGGGCAGGAAAGCCGCGCGGGCGCGGGCCACGATCCTTTGCGACTGTGAGGCTTCGTCCATCGTGACCAATGGCGTTTGTATCGTGGCTTCCAGGCGGCTGCCGTCGGGCAACACCAACGTACATCTTTTGCCTCTGGAAACCTCGCGGAGTTGTTCATAAGGCACATGTATTTCGAAGACCAGACTGCCGGGCAGGGCCAGGGTACAAAGCAGGGTTCCCTCGCCGACGAAGCTGCCCGCCTGAGCAGCCACGGAGATCACGATGCCCGTCTGGGCGGCCCGGATGACCATGGCTGATGAGGCGGGAGAGGAAAGTGCGTGTTGTTCCTGACTTTCGAGGTAGTACAAAGGTTGGCCGGCTTTCACCGTCATGCCCGGTTCCACACAGACTTTTGTGATGAAACCTGCGGAAGGGGCGGACATGACTGTCTTGTCCTGATATACCGTGGTGGCATTTAAAGAGAGGTCGTTATGTATGTTTCCGAAGCCGATACGGGTCAGGGTGACGGCGGTACGCGGAGTCGGGGCGGGAGCATTGTCCGCAGAGGAGCCGGAACGGCTGCATCCGGCGGTACATAAACAAGCCCAAATAAGAATAGCGTATTTCATCATGTTCGTGTTTTTGTTTGTTACCAGTTCCAATAGTTGAATGCCACCAAAAGGAGTTGGCGGTTGGTGTCGAGCAGCATGCGGTCCTTTTCCGTTTGGATTTTGTTGCGCAGCACGGAGATATAGTCGATGACGGATACCTGTCCGTCCCTCATCTCTTTCCGGTAGTCGGCGAGCAGGAAATCATATTCCGCAAGTTGCCTGTCCATTAAAATCTTTCGTGTCTCGTAGCTTTTGATCTCCGACAGATATTGTCGTTTCCGTTGCGACTGTTGGAGTAAGAAATTATTTTTGTAATCTTCTATGGTGGAGATTTGTGTTAGGGTTTGTCGCTCTTTCCATCGTTTTTGTTTCCCGTCGAATAAAGTCCAGGCGAAAGTCAGGCCCGCACTCCATCCGAAATGCCGGTACATCTGATTGTATTGACTGATTTGTAGTCCGCCATCTATGAAGAGATCGAGTCGGGGATGGTATTGTTGGTTGAAAGCGTGCAGCGAAGCCCATGCGTTGAGGCTGTCTAATCGGTATTGTTCCATGAAGGCGGAAGACGTTCCGGAAGATGTCTTCATCTGTAAAATTACCGGTGAAAGCCGTACTTCCGTTGTGTCTGATATTCCGCATAATATATTCAGCTCGGACAAGTGCGTGCGGTAGTCCTGTCTGTAAGTGTTTTGCAGGACGGAATCGGCTTCCATCTCGATGGCCAGAAGCCTCAGGTCCGTAATGCGGCCCAGTCCGTGTGCCGCCAGGTTCTTCACTACGGTCATTTGCCGGCCTAGTAATACGGCGAGTCTGGCGGCATAGGATTTCTGCTCCTGATCGAGCAGACATAACATTTATTGTTCCGTCACCGATCGTTCCATTTGATGCCGTTCCATGCCGATGCGGTTATCGGCGATGGCCGTACTGATTTGCGCTTGTTCCTTGGCCGACCGGTAAGTGAGCTTGCCCAGCAAGGGCTGTGTCCAGGTGACTCCTGCATGCAGGTGTCCACTGCTTACCCCCAGGTCATAACCGTAGTAATCGGTGGCGTCTTGTGCGTTCCATTGGAATGAAGTGTGTCCGTTGTCGCGCGAAAGTATGGGGACGAACAGGAAGTCACCGTTCAGTTCCACCTTGGAACGGGTGTACGCGGCCCGCAGGCGTTGCAGTTCGTCCTGTTGCAGTTCCGCCTGTCGGCCCAGGTCGTGTATGAGCGGGCTGTGTTCTTGTGCAGCCTCTATATAATAAGGTAAAGAACGGACTGTGTCCGGCGTGTCTTGCAAGGCATACCCCATAAGACAGATAGAGAGCAATCCAATCATAGTTTCCTTTTTGGGGGCAAAAATAGAGCGCGATATTGTAGACATTTTGAAGTTATGCTCTTTTTTCAGGATTTCTTTCTCTCGGATAGGAGAAAATGAGAGGGACGGAAGCCGTATGCCTGATTTTTCTGCGGAGATCGATTTTTCAATCTGCGGAGAAAAAAAAGTTTTTTCTCCACAGATTGAAATCTTATTTTCAGGAGATTTTTATCGTATTGAGAACCAGAAAGATAGATGAACGCCATATTTCAGGTAGAAAGTCTCGTTTTTTGTCCGTTTTTATTTTCCGACGAGAGGAGGAATGTCCTGCTGGAACGGATGTTCCATTCGGTCATATCATTTGACGATGGACTGTACGGATGGTGCGGATCCGAGGAGCAGCCCTCCTTTTTCGGATTTACCTTCGTCTAATGAAGGAGCGGGATTCTTCTTTTTCTTACGGGGGAATTGCTTGCAAAATTGGTCAGAATACGTTTACTTCGCGACTGGAAATAGAGAATATAAGAGTAGGAACGAAAAAAAGAGGATGAAAAATGAAATATGCTAAATTGAAACAGGTGTTGAGCCTGTTGACGTGTCTTCTGATGCTGTTGGCCGTGGCCATCCAGCAAAATCGGAAAGTGTTCGGGCATGATTTTAAGGGCGGACATGACGAAAAGGGCCGTGTGCAGCCCGTGGAGCAGAAAGACGACGGTACGTTTGTGGTGCATACGGGTATGCTGGCCAAAGATATTATAGGATATGGCGGTAATACGCCTGTGGACATTTCCGTCAAGGAGGGGCGCATCGTGAGGGTTACTCCTTTGCCCAATGCCGAATCGTCGGAGTTTTTCGGTCGTCTCAAAGAGGAAGGTTTGTTTTCGCGCTGGATCGGAATGACGCCGGAGGAGGCGGTGAAGGCGGATGTGGATGCGGTGTCGGGAGCTACGTTTTCATCGACAGCCGTGATCGCCACGGTGAGACGCGGGATGCAGTATGTCGTAGACACCGGAGTGAAACCGGAGGTTTCCGCGTCACGTCGGGTATGGACCTCGCCGGAGTTTTTGTGCGTGGCGTTGGTCATCCTGGCAGGTAGCGTTCTGCCTTCTTTCGGCCGTTCGCCCCGCTATCGTGTGGTGCAGCTTGTCCTGAATGTCGTCGTGCTGGGCTTCTGGAGCGGAAGCTTCATTTCTTATTCCTTAATGGTCAACTATTTATCCAACGGACTGCACGGGTGGACTTCTGTGATACCGGTTCTGCTGCTGATCGTGGCTTTCGTATTTCCCCTGTTCTGGAAGAAAAACCATTATTGTGCCTGGATCTGTCCGTGGGGTTCCATGCAGGAA
>JAJPYK010000114.1 GCA_021205005.1 Paraprevotella sp.
TTACAGATTATAAGTTGTCAATCTCAAAATTTGAATTATGACACACCCTCTTTCTTTTTAAAACTTGATGCAATCAAAGATGAGATCCGCCGCGCCGGCATTACGGGATATATATTGTCCGGCTATCCTCCCGCGTTCTTCCAGAAACTCCTCATCGGTCAGCAAACGATCCATCGTGCGACGATAAGAATCGGCATCCGTCACTTCCAGACAACCGCCCTCACGCAACAGATCTTGCGCCTCGCAGAATTTACGATTGTTCGGACCGATCACGACCGGTATGCCATACACCGCGGCCTCGGGTACATTGTGGATACCTACACCAAACCCTCCGCCCACATAAGCGAAATCGCCGTAACGGTAGACGGACGACAGCAGTCCATACCCGTCTATAATCAGAAAATCGGCATCACGCACGTTCTCGGCCGTGGCACGGGAATACCGCAGGAACGGACGCTCCAGCTTACTTTCTATCTCTTTCAAATGCTCCTCACTGACCACATGAGGCGCAAGCACCAGTTTCATCTCCGGATGGGAATTGAAATAGGGAATAATCAGGTCCTCGTCTGGCGCCCATGAACTTCCGGCCACCTGCACCCGGGCTTGCTGCTTGAAAGCTGCCACCAACGGTAAATCCTTGGCCTGACGGCAGATGTCGAGCACACGGTCGAAACGGGTATCCCCTACCACCGTGACATTCGTAACGCCCTTCCGGGCCAAAAGTTCGCGCGAGGCTTCGTTTTGCACGAAAAAATGCGTCACGCACCTCAGCACATCACTATACCCGCGACCATACCAACGAAAAAACACCTGATTCTCGCGAAAGATACTGCTCACGCTGTAAACCGGAATGTGGCGACGACGACAAGCATGCAGATAATTATTCCAGAATTCATATTTAATGAAGAAAGCCATGCAGGGATGTACCAGACGCAAAAAGCTGTGCACATTGCCCGGCGTGTCGAAAGGCAGGTAACACACCACGTCGGCCCCTTGATAGTTTCTCCTCACCTCATAACCCGAAGGCGAAAAAAAAGTGAGCAGAATCTTATACTCCGGATGCTCCCTGCGTAAACGTTCCATGAGCGGACGCCCCTGTTCAAATTCGCCTAATGAAGCGGCATGAAACCACACGTATTTTTCGTTGCTGAGAATGCTCTTCCGCAAAATACGGAACGTATTCCATTGTCCTTTCACCATCAACCGGGCTTTCCGGTGGGAAGGAGACACGATCATGACAGCCAACGCATACAAATAAAGCGCAATCGAATACATCATTTCAGGATCTCCACGGCTTTACGCATTCTACGTAAGGTTTCATCCTTGCCCAGAAAGGCTGACAACTCGTACATATCAGGCCCTTTACCTGTGCCTACCAAGGCCACGCGCCAAGGATTCCACGGTTTCTGGCCCGTCTCTTCGGCCCAACGGTCTACGGCGGCTTTCTGGCTCTCCAGCGAAAAATCATCCAATCGCTCCAGCAACGCCGCCAGTTCGGTCATATCGGCGGCCGCGTTCTCATTCCAATTTTTCCGCACGAACTTATCTTCTTTGCTATACGTCTCCGGTGCGATAAAGAAGAAATCGCAAAGCGGCCACAGGTCTTTGATGAAATTAATCTTTTTCATCTTCATCATGCCTACCACGGCTTCCACACGTTCCATCGGTGCTTCTATGCCGTGAGCCCGAAGGATCTTGTCGAAGTCGGGGGCTAATTCAGCATTGTCTTTTTTCAGGATATACTCGCGATTGAACCACAATCCTTTCACATAATCGAATTTGGCTCCGGCCTTGCTGCACTTCGTAATGTCGAACAGCCTGACCATCTCGTCCAACGACATGATCTCCTGATCCGTTCCCGGGTTCCATCCTAACAGAGCCAAAAAATTAAGCACGGCCTCGGGTAGATAACCGCTCTCGCGATAACCCGATGACACTTCGCCCGTCTTAGGATCGTGCCATTCCAACGGGAATACGGGAAACCCCAGACGATCGCCGTCACGCTTGCTCAGTTTGCCCTTGCCGTCAGGTTTGAGCAACAACGGCAGATGGGCGAATTTAGGCATGGAATCCGCCCAACCGAAAGCCCGATAGAGCAGCACGTGGAGAGGAGAAGAGGGCAACCACTCTGCACCGCGAATCACATGGGTGATTTCCATCAGATGATCGTCTACGATATTGGCCAAATGATAAGTGGGTAATTCGTCGGCACTTTTATAAAGCACCTTATCATCCAAAATGGATGAGTTGATCACGACATCGCCCCGAATCATGTCGTCCACATGCACGTCCTCACCCGGTTCTATTTTAAAACGCACCACATATTGATGACCTTCGTCCAACAAACGCTTCACTTCTTCGGCCGGCAACGCCAGCGAATTGCGCATGCCGCCGCGTGTAGAGGCATCATATTGAAAATTCTGTACTTCCTGACGTTTGGCATCCAGTTCTTCGGGCGTATCGAGAGCAAGATAAGCCCGCCCCGCATCGAGCAATTGTTTCACATAATGTTTGTATATGTCACGTCGCTCCGACTGGCGATAAGGACCATGATCCCCTCCGAAACTCACTCCTTCGTCGAACGGAATGCCCAACCAACGGAAAGACTCCAGAATATATTCTTCCGCTCCGGGCACAAACCGAGTGGAATCGGTATCTTCAATACGAAAAATGAACTCGCCGTCATGCTGACGAGCAAAAAGATAATTGTACAACGCCGTACGTACGCCACCTATATGCAAAGCTCCCGTAGGGCTGGGAGCAAAACGAACCCTTACTTTTCTCTGTGCCATAGTAACATTTGTGAATATTGTGCAAAAATACTACTTTTTATCTAAACGCCCCGTATTTTTTCGTATTTTCGCCCTATACAAACGAGAAAAGAGATGAACAGACACAACCAACAGAACGAACTTACATCCAAAGCTCTGATTTATAGAATCGTCATCACGATCATCGTCATATTCATCGTGTGCCTGTATATGCCGCGCGATACCCGATCCAACTTTCAGTTCGATCTGGGAAAACCTTGGCGATACAACCAGGTTATCGCAACTTATGACTTCCCGATATATAAAAGTGCCGCCGTGATCCACACGGAACAAGACAGCATTCTAAAAAAATACAAGACGTATTTCGGCATCAACACCTCGAGCGCAAAAGAACAAAACGAACGCTTCAGCACCCCCATGGAAGCGCATCGTCCGGCCATCGTCCCGGCCCCCTACCTGACCTATATCGAAAACAAACTGAGAATCATCTATGCTCGCGGTGTCATGCAATCTGAAGATTATGACCGTATGCACACCGAGCAAATATCCAATATCCGAGTCTTTATCCAAAACGAGGCCACGGAAGAAAGTCTGGACCAGGTCTTTTCGCACAAAACAGCCTATGAATATCTTGTCGACCCGGGGAGCGACAGCATGAGTTATGACCGTAACCTGCTGCGTAAGTGCAATCTGATCGACTATATCGTTCCGAACCTGACTTACGATAAGACAAAATCCGAAGATTCCCGCAAGGATTTGCTTTCATCGCTTTCTTACTCATCAGGCATGGTCATGAGCGGACAGAAAATCATTGACCGCGGGGACATCGTGGACGAAAAGACCTATGACATCCTTACCTCCATGGAGAAAGAATACGCCAAACGCAACGAATCGAAAATACAGTCGCACACCGTCCTGATCGGCCAATTGATTTATGTAGGCATCATTATTCTTTGTCTGGGGTTGTATTTCAGTCTGTTCCGCCGCGACTATCTGATCAATGTGCGCAGTATCCTTTTCATTGCTTCGCTGCCAGTGATCTACCCGCTCATCACAGCTTTCTTCATTAAACAGAATCTGTTCAGCGTGTATCTCATCCCGTTTGCCATGATCCCCATCTGTATCCGGGTATTCATGGATTCCCGCACAGCTTTCGTCACTCATTTGGCCACGGTCTTGATCAGTGCCATGGCATTGAAATATCCCTATGAGTTCATTGCCACCCAGCTCATCGCCGGCATGGTGGCCATTTACAGTCTGCGGGAACTTTCGCAACGGTCGCAACTCATCCGTTCGGCGTTCTACATCACCCTGACTTCCATCGTATTCTACTTCAGTATAGAGCTGATTCATGAAAAGGACTTCGCCCGTTTGAAATACGGAATGTATATTTACTTCATTATCAACGGAGCACTTTTGTTGTTTGCCTACCCGTTTCTGTTCCTGTTCGAGAAGATTTTCGGATTCACGTCTAACGTCACGCTCGTAGAGTTATCCAACACGAACAATGAACTGCTCCGCCGGCTTTCGGAAGTGGCGCCGGGCACCTTCCAGCATTCTATGCAGGTAGCCAATCTCGCCACCGAAGTGGCAAACAAAATAGGAGCTAAAAGTCTGTTGGTAAGAACCGGAGCGTTGTATCATGACATAGGCAAAATGAACAACCCGGCTTATTTTACGGAAAATCAGAACAATATCAATCCCCATGACCGCCTCAGCTACGAACAGAGTGCGGCTATCGTCATCAGCCATGTAAAAGACGGATTGAAATTGGCCGACAAATATATGTTACCTCAGGTCATCAAGGATTTTATCTCGACTCATCATGGCAAAGGCCGGACCAAATATTTCTTGATTTCATACCAGAACCGGCATCCCAATGAACCGGTGGACGAATCACTCTTTACCTATCCCGGCCCGAATCCGTTCACATTGGGACAGGCTATATTGATGATGGCCGACTCCGTCGAAGCGGCATCAAGAAGTCTGAATGAATATACGGAAGAAAGTATCAGCGAGCTGGTGGATAAAATCATAGACGGGCAGGTAAACGACGGCTTCTTCAAGGACTGCCCCATCACGTTCCACGATATCAACACGGCAAAAGAAGTGTTCAAGGTAAAACTGAAAACCATCTATCATACACGCATCAGTTACCCTGAACTGAAAAAACAACCAGAAACTGCCGCTCAAACGGGATCCACATCGAAATAAACCTGCGCACTGCGGAAATCAGCCTGAGCCATGACCTCCTGACGGATACGGAGCAAATATCCGCGCACCTGAGACAAAGAAATACCCGGCTCTATTTTCACTACGATCTTGCGGATATAGAGCAACTGAATCCTGGCCACCGGAGGGGCGTCAGGCCCCAAAATGCGATGAGCGAAAATCCGCCGCAGTCTTCTTCCCAGTTCGGCAGCCAGACGATCGAGTACATCGGCACGGCTGTGTTTCATGTAGACATAAATCAGACGGCAAAAGGGAGGGTAGAAAAACATTTGCCGCTCTTCCAACTGTTGGATGTACAGACCGGCATAATCGTGCGTCGTCACTTGACGAATTACAGGCAGGTCCGGACTTTTCGTCTGAAGAATCACACGCCCTTGCCTGCTCCGACGACCTGCACGGCCGGCCACTTGAGACATTAACTGAAACCCGCGTTCGAAACTGCGAAAGTCCGGCAGATTCAACATGGCGTCGGCATTGAGAATCCCGACCACACTCACTCGCTCGAAGTCCAATCCTTTCGTCACCATCTGCGTACCGATAAGCACATCGGTCTTTCCGCTTTGGAAATCGGACAGTATACCTTCATAAGAAGAACGTGTACGAGTCGTATCTAAATCCATCCGGGCTGTCGCGGCATGAGGAAAGATGTGGTGCACGACGTCCTCTACCTTTTCCGTACCAAAACCCAACTGTACCAGATCTGTCCCCCCGCACGCCGGGCAACGCACAGGCACGTCGCAAGTGTAGCCGCAATAATGGCACGTCAGGCGATTCAAGCCTTTATGATAGGTCAGGCTGACGTCACAGTTCCGGCATTTCGGTATCCATCCGCACGTGTGGCATTCGATAACCGGAGCGTAACCGCGACGATTCTGAAAGAGTATCACCTGCTCTTTTTGTTCCAATGCCCACCGCATCTCTTCTATCAAACGCGGAGAAAAAGGCCCCACCATGCGCCGCTTATGCTGCAACTCTTTAATATCCACCACTTCAATCTCCGGCAGTTTCACCTGTCCGAAGCGTTCCGTCAGTTCCACCAGTCCGAACTTTCCCGCACGGACATTATAATAAGTTTCCAACGCAGGAGTGGCCGTGCCGAGCAAAGTGTTCGCGCCGCATTTCCGAGCCAACATAATGGCCGCGTTACGGGCATGATAACGCGGGGCCGGATCTTGTTGTTTATAAGAGGACTCGTGTTCTTCGTCCACAATCACCAAGCCTAAACGGAAGAAAGGCAAAAAGATAGAAGAACGTACGCCCACGATGATATCATAGGGATGGTCGGAGAGTTGTTTTTTCCAAATCTCCACCCGCTCGGCATCAGGGAACTTGGAGTGATAGACTCCCATGCGGGTCCCGAACACGCGGAACAGACGATCGGTGAGCTGACTGGTCAACACGATTTCGGGAACTAAATAAAGCACCTGCTTGCCAGCCGCCAGCATCTCGCGGATCAGATGAATATAGACTTCCGTCTTTCCGCTCGAAGTCACCCCGTGGAGCAGACAAACCGGCAACCTCCCAAACGATTCACGGATCTGTGTCAGGGCACGGTGCTGAGCATCGCTTAAGGGTACCAAACCGATCGTATCAGCAACCTCCGTGTGGGCCAGACGTCCGGTTTCATAAAGATAGGTTTCCAGAATACCCTTCTCCACCAAAGCATGACAGACCGAAAGCGTACTTCCGGCGGCTTCGACCAAAGCGTTACGCCCCACTTCGGCCAATAAATTCGGATTCTGCAAACGAAACGCGGTAACGGCACCCGACAATTCGAGATATTTCAACAGCATAACCTGTAGCTTACCTGCCCGACAAAGTCCGTCGAGAGCGTCATGCAAACGTTGCTCATCCCAATATGCCTGAGACAAACGAATGTGTACTTCGGTGCGTGGTTTATAACTTCGTTTCACTTCTTCTTTCATCCAGAGCACCCCTTTATCCAGCAACGTTCTTACCACGCGCAAGACATGGACTTCACTGCATTCTTTCTGCAAAGCCGTCAACGTAAGTCCGGGCTTCCGTTGAAGAGCATCTATCACCGTTTGTTCACGTTCCGAGAACACGGCTCCGCCTTCATACTCATCGTTAAGCACAACTTTGCTCTCGCTCTCCAGCTTCATACCCGAAGGCAATGCCGCTTTATAAACTTCTCCACATGTACAAAGATAATAATCGGCCATCCATTTCCAGAAATCCAACTGTACCGGCCACAGTACGGGAGAAGCATCAAGAACCTCTAATACCTCCTTTACCTCATAGCTTTCGGGCTTTCGGTCATGTACGGTTAGGACAATCGCCGTATATATCTTTCTCACGCCAAAAGGCACGACCACCCGACAACCGGGTTGTACGCCATCACATAACGTGTCCGGCAACGCATAAGTATATACGGAAGACAGCGGAAGCGGAAGTATTACATCTGCGAATCTCATACGAAAAGCTCTTAATATATCACAAATGTACGACAAAAGAATCAAACGGACAATGAAACAGAGGTGCGTATTTCCCCTTGAAAAAGAAAAACGCAAACGAAAAAAGGAGGTGTGTCAAAACTAAAATGACTACTCCGAAAAGTTACAAATAGTAATTATAACACTTGAAAGGGTCGTATCAAGCTCTGTATTGAGTAATGATACGACTCTTTCTTTAGTCTTTTAGGATACCCAAATTTCAAATTATAAGTTCATATTTTCAAAAACTGAGTTTTGACACAACCTCCTTCTCCTTATTGTGTTTATGAAGATGTTTTCAGAATAAATAAGCTAAGCGAACTTGCCAAGTATTGTTCCTCACATTAAACGTCTTAATGGCATCACGCACTCCATCCAATTGACCGGTCTCGCCCAACGCGATGTTATACGTCACGCCCAACTGGAAATGGCTCAACAGATTGACACCGGCACCCACATTCCAACTGAATGTGGAACGCTCCAGACTTCCGATACTCTCACCCGAAAAAATCAGATTACGGCTGCCTACATACCAACTGTATTGAGGTCCCGTTGCCACATACACACCGGCCAGACTGCTGAAACCGTAATTATATCTCAGGTTTATAGGAATCTCGATATAAGGCATGGACTTATTTGAACTCGCCTCACCATTGGACTCCAGTTTCATATACTTCTGCGAATAAAGGATTGAAGCGTCCAAACCCAGGCCGATAATAGGCATCGTCACCTGTACCTTAGGACCTACAAACCAGCCCGTACGATTGGAAGAACTGAAAAGATGGCCGTCACCGGTCACATTGACTTTACTCAGGTTCACACCGCCTTCCAGTCCCCACTTGAACTGTGCATGAGCCGGCGTAACCCACAACAAAGATACGAGGCATACCCCGATTATACTCATTTTTTTCATAGAGCTTATGTTTTAAAATGAATCTTCGGACAAAGATAACAACTGTTCTGCGTACTTTCAACTTTTTGCGCTTAATAATACGCAAAACTCCTTATCGACGTTGTCTGCGCACCGATACACGAGGAGTGGAAGGAGCAGAATTGCCCGAACTTTCCCTACGGCTTTTCGATGCTTTCGGTTTGTCTTCATTCTCCTCTTTGTCCTGAACCGCAGCCCTGCGAGAGTTACGGGAAGTTTTGGAAGCCTTTTCTTTTTTCACTTCCTTCACTTCTTTCGACGCAGAGTCGACGGGCACGGAATCCGGCTGCCCCCATACATGTTTCTCGAAGTCGGACAGTTGCTTTTCTATCCTCTTCTGTTCACCCGCCATGGCACTGTCCGTTTTGCAATAGTTAGCCAAGACACGTCCCTGCATGTTGTTGGTTTTATAGATCTTCCCTTCATAAAGATTCATCGAGAAATAATCCGCCGCTGTCATGTTGGTCACATTATTATAGTTACTGGCCATCATGGTATGACGAGCCAAATAAGTACTGATATCATCATACTTCAGCCAAAACAAAGGATAAGGTGTGGCCTCGCCTCCGAAATCATCACCTCTCATCAACACCGGACAAAGTGCCACCACTTTCGTATGAAACGTTGAGGTCCGTTGATCGAAATAAGAACTCTCCTTAATATAATAACGAGAAACCTCCGCCGAAGGAATATCGCTGGCATTCACCATCGGACGCCCATTCTTCTCTTCATAATAAATATGATAACGGTTCAACAGTTCTTTCACATCAACCTTATCTCGCGCCGTGAAAGATTCGTTGCCATCGAGTTTATATTCATAAGCCGTGATCTTCCCCGTCAGAAGCAAATCGAAAAGATAGGTAAACAAATTGAGCTGACCGGCTGAAGGCTCCACTGGATAATACAACGGAGCATTTTTGTCCAAAGTCAGATCCAACTGACGATAGACATCGCGACGCCATACCACGTCCTCCGGCATATCCACAGAGGCAGGGAACTGCAAACTGGCACGATCCACCGTTTTCTCGGTTTTATCCGTACCGGTAGGCTGTACTCTCCGGCGAGCAGGCTGTGCGTCTGCCTGCACCCACATCATCCCTATCCACAAAACGAATAACAAACGTTTCATCACGACTTTGCTTTGATATTTAATATTCATTTCCATCCATTCATTAATTGACAATCACCTCCATAGAACCGTCGAGCGTACGCTCCGCGCCGTCAGGACCTACTGCCCGAATCCGAGATATATAGAACCGTTTTCCGCGCCCTAACGAACGGAACATGCTCATCTGCTGGTCGGTAAACGAGGCTCCATTTGACACAGCCGGCACTGCGTTACCCATATTATCGAAGAACACGGTCTCAAAGCCCACCACACGGAATCCTATATTCAGCAACCCGTCGTCAATGGCTGCTCCGATGCCTTTGGTCGACATCAAGACTTGTTTCGACAAACGTCCGCCATGAAAACGGTCGCTACCTCCCGTTGCAGGTACCTCGATGTATGCCGTAGGATCAGGTAACTTCCTCACGCGGAAAGTAAACTGCCCCATCTGCTGCATACGTCCTTCCATATTGGCACTCACCGTAATTACGGCGTCTTTTCCCGCTTCCGAGGGACGAGCTATGTATTTGCCCGCTCCGGTCGGCTGTAAGACGCCCCCGCTCATAGACGCCACGACTTTATTGACCGGGACACCGGGAATGGAGACGCTCATGGGATTTTCATAACCGGCATACAACACGTTCATAAGGTCTGCGGAAACCGTAGCGGAAGGCGCAACCACGGTATAAGGTTGTGAGAAGTCACGCCTCACCATCTGCCCGCGTCCGTCCATCATCTCTATGTATCCTTTCAGCGTAAAGTCTCCTGTGGAACCGCAAACCGCCTCATACATGCCTTCCGGCGACGTGATTTGCCGTCCTCCGACATAGATTGTAGGACGTCTTGTCGTATCCACAGCTGCCATGATGATCTGCGCACTCAACTTTCCGCCCTGTACCACAGTTCGTGAGTTGGGAATGACATAAGCCTTCAGTTCATTTACGCGCAAATCTTTAACATCGACACTGGCAACCAAAGCATGCAGCACTTCTCCCTCGGCATAACGCACGTCGCTCTGCAATTTAGACAATAAGGTGACAGCCGCAGCCACCGGTATATTCTCAAACATATATTCCTGCCAGTTCTTGCCTAAAACTCCGGCTTTCTTCGGCACTTGCGTACTCAAGTAATTGGCAATGATCTTTTTTTGCGCCTCATCGGTCAACATCCCAACAATATCCTCACGAAAGCGATTGATGGACTGAAACAGACGTTGTCCCTCTCCCTTACGCGGAGCTAACATGACAGTAGAAGCCGCTTCCAAGTCCTCCTTATTCTCTATATTCTTCACATCGCCGTTCTCGCCATCGGCTTGCTTGACGATGCGCACTTTCAGCATTTCGGCATAATTATAGAGAGAGTCCGAAATATTTTTCACATGCTGCACCTTGTCAAACCAAACCTTCACTTTAGCCGGATTGGTTTTCAATTGTCCCTGCAAGTCTTTATAAATGGCTTCATTCGATGCAGTAGCATTCGCCGTGGTACGCAGAAGGCTATCTTCCACCAATGAAAATCCGTTCAGCACATCGGAAGACACATTAAGAGCCAGCATGGCCATCAACACCACATACATGAGGTTGATCATCTTCTGACGCGGAGATTCTCTTTTATGCTGGGCTGCCATTCTATATTTCCTTTCAATTAAATCCGTTTATTCAACTCCCGCCCCTCCGGCCGTATTCTTCATGTTTACGGTCAGAGCCTGTATCATACGGGTATAGATTCCATTCAAATCTTCAATCTGACGCGCCATCTTCCGAGTCTGCTCATTGATTTGGTCGATCGTACCGATCTGCGTACTGATGCTCTTCAGTTGCATCTCATAAATCGTATTGATACCGGTCAGCGTGCGGTTCAGATTATCCATTTCCTTAGAGTCGCGTGTCATACGCTCAGCTTGTTCCGAGACTCTCGTCAAGGTTTCGGTCAAAGTCTTCAACTCTCCTACATAAGCTTCGGCGGCCTCCTTCATCTCAGGTGCACAAGCCTCGCGTGCCGCTTCGAGAATTTCTGCATTCGAAGCATTCACCATATCGGCCAACATCTTGACATCGAAAGTCTGAGGCGATGCTGACGGCTGTCCTCCTGAAGGAGCCTGCACCGATGCCGCAGCCGTTTCCGCAGCAAAGGCATTTCCGTTGCCTTGCGACGAGGACTCTGAGGAAGAACCCGCCGCAGGCGAGATGCCTCCGACTCCCCCTATAATAATAGGACTTCCGGTCATGGCCGGTTGCTGCACGGATTGTACATCTCCGCCCGAAGTCGAAGGATGCATATTCTCCTGCGGAACAGAGGGGCCACTGTCAGACTGTCCGACGGGACTTTCTTTCAAATCATCTTCTTCCCATTCCTCTTCCTCTGCCGTCAGTCTGGCCACCTCCTCTTCTTCCTGTTTCAGCCCGACAGGCCGATCGAAACCGGATATGAGAAAGACCAGAACTTCCGTACCCATGCCCACGAACAACAAGGCATTGGCTCCTGCAATGTGAGTCAACTTGAACAATGCACCCAGAATGACCACGGCTGCTCCCCAACTATACGCATAATTCAGAAATGTTTGCCCGGATACGGACTCAATCCACTCCTGAATGCGCAGGATCACATTTTTCTTATTATTAGCCATATCTTTATTTCTTTTTATTTACGTCGATTGGTCGTACCCGACACGGAGCGCACACAACGAAATCCGATGTACGAACGCGGCTGATTTTGGTACTCGTAAGAACGCCACACGGAACGTATCATAGATTCCGGGTCTTTCCACGAACCGCCGCGCACAGACTTCTTTTTCAGACGATAAGGATCTTCTTTCGCCGCATTATATTTCAGTTCAGGGTTCATATCGCTCATACCGTCAACGCCGGACTCGGTATACACCGTACTGGTCCACTCCGCCACGTTTCCGGCCATATCGAACAAGCCGTTGGAATTGGCGGCATAAGAACCGCATTTAGACGTAATCAAACTACCATCATCCGTATAATCGCCTCGGTCCGGTTTAAAGTTGGCATAATAACAATCCTTCTCGTTCTTTACGCCTTTCGTTTCCCAAGGGAACAGTGCTCCGCTCGTACCCCGCGCGGCAAACTCCCATTCCACTTCCGTAGGCAACCGGTAGGGCTGTATCTGACTGCCGGCCTCGCCCAATCCTCTTCTCAAAAAGTTGGTACGCCACACGCAAAAGGCATTCGCCTGCTCCCATGTCACTCCCACAACCGGATAATCATTATAGGCAGGATTTGAAAAATACTGCAACATGTAACGTTCGTTCTCCGCATTGGAGAAATCATTAACCCAGCACGTCGTGTCGGGATAGATGTTGACGATATAAGTATTCAAGAAATCATACAAGCCGGAAAGAGGACGATTGATGGTCTCGCGGACAATCTTCCCTTCATCGTCGATATAAGCCGTATCTTTGGAAATCATCACGGTTTCGTCAGTATTCACCGTCTTGTCCGTATTCAGATCACGCTCTTCCGGCACCAAGCGATTTTTACGCAAAGCGGCAGCCGTATAGTCGAACACCTCATAACGGTAATTCATCTGTTTGGCATCCAGCATACGTTCTCCCGTCACAGGATGAGTCACATAGACACTCTCTATGGCACGCTGTTCGTCTTCGTTCGGATGTTTCCAAGGAATCGGCTTTTTCCAATTTAAATAAGGTGTGACCGGATTCCCGTATTTATCCTCCTCTATCTTATAAGTCTCGTCACCGCCATAAGCCGGATCGGCCAAACGTTCCCGGATAATGGAATCGCGCACCCAAAGCACGAACTGACGATATTTAGCGTTTGACACCTCATTGGCGTCCATCCAGAAGCCGTCAACTGAGATTTCCCTTGTGGGAATCGTCGTACCCCATAAGGAATCGGTTTCTTCCGTACCGATTTTCAATGAACCTTTTTTCACGAATACCATCCCGTACGGAGTCGGCTCATTGTAGGCCATCCCCCCGACACCGGTCACTTCTCCCCCCGTGGAAGAAGACAACGTTTTCGTGCCGAGACAGGAGCCCAATACCAAACAGGCTACCGCACCCAAGAC
>JAJPYK010000135.1:0-11027 GCA_021205005.1 Paraprevotella sp.
TCTTGGGCGGATCTTATAAGATCGGTACGGACGCTTCGACTTGGGGCGACTATATCGACCTGAACAATCGGAACTTTACTTCTGAATATTGGCGGACAAGGCTCGACAATACGTGGAATAAAGCTTATGCCTTGATCCGGAACTGTAATACCATACTGGAAAAGATGGAGGGACGTAAGGAGATCTTTACCGGAAACAACTATAATATGATTCGCGGAGAGGCATTGGCTTTGCGTGCCTTGCTTCATTTCGACATGTTCCGTTTGTTCGGACCGGTTTATAAACTCAATCCGGACAAGAATAGTATTCCATACGAAACGTCTACGACGCTTCAAGTTCAGGAACTTTTGCCGGGCACTGAAGTGATGCAACATGTGATTGACGATTTGACCGAGGCCGAGACTTTGTTGGCCGACGACCCGATCATTACGACGAAAGAGCCGTTAGTTAGTCACAATGCGACCGGAGACAATTTCCAGGATTACCGGACGTTGAGGCTGAATTACTATGCAGTTCAAGCTTTATTGGCTCGAGCTTACTATTATATATCCAGCTATGCGGGAGAACATCAGCAGGAGTATAAAGAAAAAGCGCGGGCTTATGCAGAGGGCATTATCAACATTGCGCCCCAGCACTTCCCGTTTGTAGATAAGGCGAACATTTTAGGAACGCCGGAAAATGTGGACCGTATTTTTGCTTCCGAGGTGATATTCGGTCTGACCAATGTAAACAGGAACTTGTTGTTCAAGAACAATAACGACCCCGACCGCAGTCCAAAACCTGTGCTGATAATGGATCCAGCCTTACTGGAGATGCCCTATTTCGGAGGCGGAGCTGATTACGGAGGTTCCACGGACGACTATCGTTATATCGCGAACTGGAAGAAAAGCGGAAGCGATTACTACTTTTATAAGTATGCCGATATTACGGATGTGGGAAAGATCTAGAACACAATCGTACCGATGATCCGTTTGGGCGAAATGTACCTGATTATGGCCGGTCTCTATGACGACGTGAGCGAGAGACCTCTGATGGGGCATTGGGCGAACCTGTTGCGGGAACACCGAGGCGTGGAGGATATGGACGAATCTAAGTATGCACCCCGATTTTTAGGTTACGAAGTGGTACGCGAACTTTATGGAGAAGGTCAGATCTTCTTCTACTACAAACGAAATTATTCGGCCATACTCACCGCTTTTGACCCGGTTACCGAGTTTATGCCGGCTTCGGAGAAGCTTTTCGTTGTGCCTATGCCGGATACGGAAACAGAGAACAGACAATAAATTAGAGATTATATGAGAAGTAAACTTAAGATATGGCTGTCGGCCTGCTGCCTGATAGGCTTATTGGGAGCTTGCGATGAGCGTACTCCCGAATTATACAGTGCCCCCAACGGAGTTTATTTTAATAATCGTACCTCCGGGGATGAATTGATCGATACGACGGCCGTGACGTGTGTGTATGAGCCGGATACGACAGAGTATATGGACGTTCCGGTCGTGGTGCAGACGATCGGACACCAATCGGATGAGGATCGTCCGGTGAATATTCAAGTGCATTCAGACTATGCCGTGGAAGGTGTGGACTCTGAACAGATCACGCCGGCTGTGATTCCCGCACATACCTCTTCGATTTCCTATGTGGTCAGACTGAAAAGGACCAAGGCCCTTCAGACGGAACTCAAATCGATTTATCTCGAATTGGCGTCGAATGATTACTTTTCCACTTTCCTGAGTCAGGAAGCTACGGGAAACGATCAGCAACCTTACATCAGCATGCTTACCTATCGAATCGACTTTTCCGACTTCTACTCCACGGCTCCGGCAGGATGGCGCCGCGACTATGTGGGCGAGTCCTCGGAGCGCAAGTTGCGCCTGTTGTGGAAGTTGTTTGACGGAGTGGTCGACCGAGAGGATTACAACGTGGCGGGAGCGATTCCGTTTAACAAATGGGTCTATATGAGAGACGAAGTCAACGTCTAGCGGACCAAACAATCCTATATCCTTTTAGGATTTGAGACCGGCGAAGTTGATCCCGACGCTTTGGTGGATCCCACGGCAGTGGGAGACGACCGGGAACTGCTGGACTTTACTCCCGTGACTTCTAACGAATAGCATTGAACGATATGAAAAGAATACAATCCATACGCCTGTTGTGGCTTTTGCTTCCATTCTTGTGGCAGTCGTGTGCCGAAGACAAGGGAAACTACAGTTATCACGACCTGAATGATTTGAATATCACATTCGAGGATGCTTATTCCGCCATTGCAAGAGAAGAGTTTACCATAACTCCGACCGTCAATGCAAAAGAGTTCAATCCGGATAACTATACTTACGAATGGTGGGCCTATGACCAAACGGACAGTCAGGAACCGGTCCAATTGGGTACGGATCTGAATCTGGATCTGGTACTGAATCTTCAGCAGGGAAAATACTTGCTGGTGCTGAAGATCAAAGACAAGTCATCGGATATCTACTATCAAAAGACGGCCACGCTGAAAGTCGATACGCCGACCTCTTTGGGATGGTTGGTGCTTTGTTCGGACGGCGGGCGCGTGCGTTTGGACATGGTGTCGCACATCAAGACCGAGGACAATGTATATTACGATCTGCTGAAAGGGACGGATCTGGAAAATTGGAGGGATCCTTATCAGTTGGTATGCGACCCGAACATGCAAGAACCCTTCTATCTGGTTACCGGAAGCGGGACGACACGTCTGAGCAACAACTATTTTCAGTGGAACGAATCCTACATGATAGGCAATGAGTTCGGTAGCGGTTCATATACCGGAACGGTACGTTTTCTGGCTACTCACAAACCGGGCAAGATCCTTATCGATTCCAGCGGTCGCGTATACTACTGTAATACCCTGTCGGGCGACGGCTTGTTCGGTTCCGTGCGTTCCAATTCTTTCTACGTGGCTCCGGCTGCGGGATATAATGCCAAAGGATCTCCATACGTTCCGCTCTTTATGATGTGGGATCGGAACAACCGGCGTTTTGTAGCCTGTGCTTCGGAGTTCGTTACGTTGGGACTGGATAACTTAATAGATATTCCGATGGTCGAGATGGATGCCGACGGATTCCCCACGGTGGGCGAGGACGTGTTTACCTGGCCGTCAAGGACCGACCAAATGGATTTCTTCTGCATGGAGAACACGCGATACGACCGCAATCAGGATGGCAACGGCATGACTTACGCTATCCTGGGCAAGGGACAACAGCGTTTCTTGTACGGTGTGATTCTCAATGAACTGTATGCCTATGCCGAACCCAAATACGGTTATACTTATGAAAAGTCTTACTATATGGACATTTCGGGGTGTACGGACATCGCTTCGGCCACGCATTTTGCTTTCAGCTCTTTGAAGGCTTTCATGTATTATGCCGTGGGAAACAAGGTTTATCGCGTGAACCTTTCCAATACCACACCTACGGCCGAATTGCAGTTCCAGTTGCCAGAAGGGGAGGAAATCACTTGTCTTAAATTCTATTTGTGGGAACAGGACGATACGGAGAACCGTTCTTACGACCTCATCGTCGGGAGTAAGGACAGCCATACGGGCGAAGGCAAGTTGCGTATCTACGACGGCTTTACGAACGAAGGCAATTTCCAGGGAGCTGAACCGAAAGAAGAATATGGAGGCTTTGCCGACATCGTCGACGTGATTTACAGAGAAAACATAGTTTATCAGCAATAATAACGAAATTAATGGAAATGATGAGAATGAGCAAATATTTGAAAGGACTGCTTGTAATGGGCGCCCTGTGGATGGGTGGCATCGCACAACTGCGAGCCGACATTCAACTGACAGTAGACGTGACGAACAAGACCGCCTCTGCCGTAGCCGTGGTCTATCAAACCACTATCGTGGAAATTCCGTTGGACGACAGCGGACATGGCAGTCATACGTTCCAGCATATCGACGCCGTACATGCCGATCTGTATTACGGTATGGACAACAAGAAATTCTTTATGGAAGAGGGCGATCGCATCCATATCTCTTTCGACGGGGCGAACTTCAAGGAAACGGTGAAGTTCGAGGCACCGGGCGGAAAAGACAAGATCTTCAAGTATCTGAATCAGGTGACGCTGCTGGATGTGCCGGAAGACAAGATGGCTTTGCCGTTCAATGATTTCGTGGCTTATGTGGAGAAAAGAGAAGAATCCATGCTGCGCATATTCAAGGCCTGGAAACTGGACGAAGTCAGTCCGCGTTTCGTGACCGTAGAGACCGGTCGTATCCGTTATGCCTATGCCTCTTCTATTATGATGTATGCCGTGGGACATCCGTTCGTGGCCAAAGATTCCACCTATCGTCCGGACAAGGCCTATTATGACGAGGTCCGGAAATATGCCGTGGAGGACGAAGACCTGGTAGGGCTGAAAGAATATCGCGAATATATGAAAGAAGTAGCCCGTATGTTCGGCTGCGGAAATGAAGAGGGCAAGACGCCTTATGACCGTACCCTCTGCATGATGAACTATGTCGTCGACAGCATAAAGGATGATAAAGTGAAACAGACATTGTTGAACGTGCTGGCCATCGAACAGGTGGAACAGTACGGGATCAAGGACATCGACGAATTGCTGAACCTGCATAACACGTATGTGACCGACCCCGTGTTGCAGGCTGCCTTTAAGGAAAAATACGATGCGTGGGATTTGGTGCGTCCCGGCTATCCCTCGCCTGATTTCCGGGCCCTGGATGCCGATGGCAAGTCGTACAGTGTGGCCGACTTCAAGGGGAAATATCTTTATATCGACTTGTGGGCTACGTGGTGCGGTCCTTGTCGGCGTGAGGTGCCGTTCCTGAAGCAATTGGAGGATGAGTCTAAGGATCGGAACATCACGTTCCTGAGCCTTTCCACCGATTCTCGCAAGGCAGATTGGCTGAAGATGGTGAAAGACCAGAAGATGACCGGAGTGCAATTGTTCTTAGGTACGGGGCGCCGTATTCAAACGGCTAATAAAGCCGACGGAATACCTCATTTCATACTTCTCCATCCGGAACGAAAAGAGGTGAACAATAATATGTAGCGACCGTCCTCGCCGGACATACGCGGGTATCTCGACCGTCAACCGGGATTGTAATCGGATAAGATAAAAGAAAAGGAGTCGGAAGGCTCCTTTTTTTTATCCTTTTCGGAAAGGACCGCAAATCGGCCTTTTTTTGTTTTTTACGGCGTAACGCATTGTGGGAATGCCGAGAAAATGCCCTCTTTGTGGAACTAAATACCTCTAAAGCTTCGTTATCAAATGAATATCTCTGTTGAAATGGGACTGCTCGTATCCGCGTTGTTGATATTTTGCAGCATCCTGATCAGTAAAACCGGTTATCGTTTCGGTGTACCCACATTGTTAATGTTCCTGCTTGCCGGCATGCTTTTCGGTACAGACGGCCTCGGCATCCAGTTCGACGATGTCTCCGTGGGCCAGCATATCGGCATGACAGCCTTGTGCATCATCCTGTTTACGGGAGGTATGGATACGAAGATGGCCGACATACGGCCGGTACTCTCGCCGGGTATTACATTGGCTACGGTCGGCGTGTTCCTGACCACCCTGTTCTGCGGGCTGTTCGTCTATTGGATTTCAGGCTGGCAACACGACATGGGCATAGGTTTCACGTGGATAGGAGCCTTCCTGTTGGCGGCTACCATGTCCTCTACCGACTCGGCATCGGTCTTCAACATTTTGCGTTCGCAACGCATCCATCTGAAATATAATTTGCGTCCCATGCTCGAATTAGAGAGCGGTTGTAATGACCCTATGGCTTATCTGCTGACCATCATCCTGATTCAGTGTCTGCAAGTGGGCGAGCTTTCAGGAGGACAAATCCTGCTTTCCTTCCTCTTGCAGTTTGTGGTTGGCATTGCAGGCGGCTACGTATTGGGACGTGTGTCCGTATGGATCATCAATCGGGTGAACCTGAAGAATACGGAACTGTATTTCATTTTGGTGCTTTGCTTCGTCTTTATCATCTATACTTCAGTCTATCTGCTGAAAGGCAACGGTTATTTTGCTGTCTACATCGCCGGTATGGTCATCGGGAATAACCGTTTGTTCAAAAAGCGGGAGATTGCGACGTTTCTCGATGGCATGACTTGGTAGCTCCAGATCGTGATGTTCCTTATTTTGGGCCTGTTGGTCAACCCTCACGAGATGTTGCCCATTGGGGTGGCCGGCGTACTGGTCAGTATCTTCATGATGTTCGTGGCTCGTCCGCTCAGTGTGTGGCTCTGTTTGTGGCCTTTCGGACATAAAATAACGAACAAGTCCAAGCTTTTCATCTCTTGGGTGGGCATCAGGGGAGCCGCTCCCATTATTTTCGCCACCTATCCGGTTATGGCCAAGGTTGACGGAGGAGGTCAGATTTTCAATCTGGTGTTTTTTGTGACCCTCATCTCTTTACTCTTCCAGGGGATGTCGCTGTCCTGGTTTGCCCGTAAACTGGATTTGACGGAGGTCTTGCCGGAAAAGAATGATCATTTCGGCATCGAATTGCCTGATGATGTGGGCAGTACGTTGCATGAGGTGCTTTGTACGGAGGAGATGTTGCTGTGCGGCTCTTATATCCGCGATTTGTCTCTTCCGCCGGGTGCTTTGGTCATGTTGGTTCGGCGGGGCAATGATTACATTGTGCCGAACGGGTCGGTGGAATTGAAGTTGGGAGACATTCTCTTGCTCATATCGGGGAAGCAGATGCAGGAAGACTGACCTTGGACCGTGCGTGGTGCCCGGAACGGGTTTCGGCCGGAGGGGGAACATGGGTAGAGGAAACGGACCTTACGCCCACATGGTGGCCGTAGGATGTTGGTGGGATGAGGAGCAGAAAAACAGACAGAGGGGAGAGACTGTTTGTTTGGCGGTCAATGCTTAGCGTTTCTGCGCCGGATGTTTTTCCCTGTTCGGTAGGGTGTATGTATTATCTTGTGATACAGTGATTTATATTGCCTTTCGTACTTTAGGAGGTGGCCGAGACAGAATGATGAAAAATAAATACGTTTTTTCTCTTTCTTCCGATACCGCGTGCCGTCGGGAGGGCATATAAAAAAAGGCAGTCATGCTCGAAAGATAAGCATGACTGCCCGTAAAGGAGGCTTTCGCCCGTGTTTCTATTCCTTATCCAATAAGATGTTCATCATTTCACAGGCTGCTTTGGCCACGGAAGTACCCGGACCGAAGATGGCAGCCACGCCGGCTTTGTAGAGGACATCATAATCCTGGGCCGGAATCACTCCGCCTGCGATGACCATGATGTCCTCGCGTCCCAGTTTCTTCTGTTCCTCGATCACTTGCGGGATGAGGGTCTTATGTCCGGCTGCCAGTGAGCTGACACCCAAGATATTCACGTCATTCTCTACGGCCTGTCGGGCGGCTTCGGCAGGTGTCTGGAACAGCGGTCCCATGTCTACGTCGAATCCGCAGTCGGCATATCCCGTGGCACATACTTTCGCGCCGCGGTCGTGTCCGTCTTGCCCCATCTTGGCAATCATGATACGCGGTCGGCGGCCTTCCTGTTTAGCGAACTCTTCCGTCAGTTCGCACGCCCGTGCGAAGTCGGCATCTGTCTTGCTTTCTGATGAATACACTTGCGAAATGGTTCTGATGATAGCTTTGTACCGGCCTACGACAGCCTCGCAGGCATCCGAAATCTCTCCCAATGTAGCGCGTACGCCGGCAGCTTTGACCGCCAGGTCGAGCAAGTTGTTCTCGCTCTTCTTGCCTTCGTTGAATTCGCGTACGCATTCGGTGATGGCAGCCAAGGCCTTTTTCACCTCTTCTTCGTTGCGGTTGGCTTTCAGTTTTCTCAGATTCTCTTCCTGTTGCAAGCGTACTGCCGTATTGTCCACCTCCAGGATGTCGATAGTATCCTCATGGGGCAAACGATATTTGTTCACGCCGAAAAAGGTTTGAGAACCGGAGTCGATGCGGGCCTGCGTGCGGGCTGCCGCCTCTTCTATACGCATCTTGGGCAGTCCGGTCTCGATGGCTTTGGCCATACCGCCCAGCTTCTCGATCTCTTGAATGTGTGCCCATGCCTTGTGCACCAGTTCGTTGGTCAGTGTCTCTACGTAATAGGAACCGGCCCACGGATCGATGTGCTTGCATACCTGCGTTTCGTTTTGGATATAGATCTGCGTGTTGCGGGCGATACGTGCCGAAAAGTCCGTCGGCAGGGCGATGGCCTCGTCCAGAGAGTTCGTGTGCAGGGATTGCGTATGCCCCAATACGGCGGCCATGGCCTCGATACAGGTACGCCCTACGTTGTTGAACGGATCCTGTTCCGTCAGCGACCAGCCCGATGTCTGGGAGTGGGTACGCAGCGCCATGGATTTCGGATTCTTCGCGCCGAAGCTTTTCACGATCTTGGCCCACAGGAGTCGTGCCGCTCTCATCTTGGCGATCTCAATGAAATGGTTCATGCCGATGGCCCAGAAGAAAGACAAACGGGGAGCAAAAGCGTCGATGTCGATGCCGGCATTCACTCCGGCCCGGATGTAGTCGATGCCGTCGGCCAGTGTGTAAGCCAGCTCGATGTCCGCCGTAGCGCCTGCTTCCTGCATGTGATAACCTGAGATGGAGATAGAGTTGAACTTCGGCATCTTGCGCGAAGTGTATTCAAAGATGTCGGCAATGATTTTCATCGAGAAGGCCGGCGGATAAATATAGGTGTTGCGCACCATGAACTCCTTGAGTATATCGTTCTGTATCGTTCCGGCCATTTCTTCCAATTGCGCTCCTTGTTCCAGTCCGGCGTTGATGTAGAAAGCCAGAATCGGCAACACTGCGCCGTTCATGGTCATGGAAACGGACATCTTGTTGAGGGGAATTCCGGCGAAGAGCCCGTTCATCTTCACCAGAGAACAGATGGAAACACCGGCTTTTCCGACGTCTCCCACCACCCGTTCGTTGTCCGGATCATAGCCTCGGAGGGTCGGCAGGTCAAATGCCACAGACAGACCTTTCTGTCCGCTGGCCAGATTACGTCGGTAGAACGCGTTACTTTCTTCTGCCGTTGAAAATCCCGCATACTGCCGGATCGTCCACGGACGGAACGGATACATCATACTGTACGGGCCACGCAGAAACGGTGGAATGCCTGCAGCAAAATCCAGATGTTCCATACCTTCCAAGTCTTCTTGGGTATATACCGGTTGGATGTCGATTTGTTCGGGAGTCGTCCAATTGGCGGTGATTCCGTTTGCTTTCTGCCAGTCTTGACCGTTTTGGCGGCCGAAACCGGAGAATATATCTATATCTTTAAAGTTCTGTCTCATTTGATTCCCAATTTTGCGTTATACTCTTTCAGTGTTTTGAGTTTGTCTACACGGACGTGGATGAAGTTTTCTATGCCGGCTGCTTTCAGATCTTCGGCGCAGGCCGGGGCTCCTGCTACGACGAACATGGCGCGTCCGTTCAGAGCCTTGAAGGCAGGAACGGCATATTCGGCATATTCGTCATCGCTCGAACAGAGCACAACAATGTCGGCACCGGCTTTCATAGCGGCGTCTATACCTTCTTCCACGGTAGGGAAACCTAAATTGTCGATCACTTTGTATCCGGCACATGCCAGGAAATTGCAACAGAACTGGGCGCGGGCCTGACGCATGGCCAAGTTTCCGATGGTCAACATGAAGGCCACCGGCTGCTTCTTCGCTTTCTCCGTCTGCATACGCAGGGCCTCGAAGTCGGCGGCCAAACGTGTGGATTCCAGCTTGGCAAACGGCATTTCGCTCTGTTCATGCTGGCATCCGCAGGCGCAGTGGTCCAATGGAACCTTGCCTTCGCGTTTCTCGTTGAAATTGGGGAATTGGTTGGTGCCCAAGATGAATTCTTTGCGTTTGCCTGCATTGGCATGTCGTTGGGCATTGGTTTGGTTCACGGCTGTCTGTATGTTACCGGACCGGATTGCAGACAAGAATCCGCCTTCGTCCTCTACGGCGAGGAACAGTTTCCAGGCTTCGTTGGCCAGCGAATGGGTCAACTTCTCGATGAAGTACGAGCCGCCGGCTACGTCTACGATTTTGTCGAAGTGGCTCTCTTCTTGCAATAGCAGTTGCTGGTTGCGTGCGATGCGTTCGGCAAATTCGGTCGGTGTCTCATAAGGAACGTCGAACGGCATTACTACGATCGAGTCGACGTTGGCTAAAGCTGCGCTCATGGTTTCGGTTTGTGTGCGAAGCATGTTCACGTAGCTGTCGAATACGGTCATATTATAGGTAGAGGTCGTGGCGTTGACATACATCTTGCAGGCACAGTCGGACGGTGTTCCGGCTTTCTTGTCGCACCCTGTTCCGGCGTTCGTTTGCTGGAGGTAAGGCTTTACGATATGGCTCCAAAGTATGCGGGCTGCGCGGAATTTGGCGATTTCCATGAAATATACGCCGCTGATGCCGAAGTTGAATTTGATTTTTCGTGCGGCAAGGTCGGCCGGAATGCCGGCTTCCACCATCAGATGGAGATATTCGTTTCCCCACGCCAAGGCGTAGCCTAATTCCTGATAGATATACGCTCCGGAATTACAGAGGGTGTCGGCATTGACGCAGACGCATCGTATGCCGCTAAACGGCTCCAGCTGGCGTACCAGTTCCGCCCGTTGATTTAGCAATGCGGAGGTGTCTTTCCCCTTCGTCAGCATCTTCTGCATCGGGTCGAAATTGATGCTGCCGACCAATCGCGACGGGTCGTAACCCTTTTCGTTGAAATAAGCCGTCAGCAAGCGGGCCAGCTCCACGGTGTGTCCCTGACAGGTGCTGAAGTTCAGTTCCACGGCGTCGGCCTTGATTCCTTCCAGGAGAGTGGAAATGAATGAAGCGTCCATCTTTTTGGCCGGGATGCGAAATCCTAATGAGGTAATACCCTTATTGAGGAGGTCGAGAGCTTTCGCGTTAGTTTCTTTCGGGTCGTCTGCCTTCAGGTTTTGACGTACATACCAACGGTTGTTGTCTTTTTTGTTTCCTCTCAGGAACGGAAATTCTCCCGGCAAGGCATCGGTTTGTGTCATGTCTTTCAGCTCTTCC
>JAJPYK010000135.1:11037-13539 GCA_021205005.1 Paraprevotella sp.
GTCTTCCCAGCGGTAGAACGGTTCGGCATTGAACCCTTCGTTGGTTCGCCAGACCATTTTTTTCTGAAAGTCCGCACCTTTCAAGTCTACGTTGATCTTGTCCAACCACTCTTGTCGAGTCGGTGCGGTAAAGTCAGAGAAAAGTTTTTCTTTACTATCTGCCATAGTTGTCATGGTTAAAAGAATTTTATCAATCGAGCAAAAGTAACAAAACTTTTGTAGAAAGGCAAAAAAATGAGGCGGAAAAACGCCGGCAATGTTCTTTTTTTGACTACTTTTGTAGCCGATTGGGAAAAAATCAAGGGAATAAGTAATTTTATAAGCATAAAGAGAAAGCAATGAACTGGTTGGAACAATTATTGTTTGATACAAACTCCATAGCCCATGTCGTCTTCTTGTATACAATAGTGATTTCGTTGGGTATTTATTTGGGTAAGATCAATTTTTTCGGTATTTCTTTAGGGGGGACGTTCATTTTGTTTGCTGGTATTCTGGCCGGGCATTTCGGTTTTACGGCTCCGGTGTCGACACTTAGTTTTTTGCAGAATTTCGGATTGATTCTGTTCGTGTATTGCATCGGCTTGCAGGTGGGCCCCGGTTTTTTCGAGTCGTTCAAGAAGGGAGGGGTGACGCTGAACTTGTTGGCGTGCGGAATTGGGGCGTTGAACATGGTGGTGATGCTGATCCTTTATTTTTGCGTATGCCCTACGGGCGATCCTCGCAGCTTGCCGATGATGGTGGGGGTGCTGTGCGGGGCCGTGACAAACACGCCGGGGCTGGGTGCGGCCACCGAAGCGTTGTCGCAAGTGTGGCCGAAAGGGCAGCCGATTCCGCAGATTGCGGAGGGATATGCCTGTGCTTATCCTTTGGGCGTAGTGGGCATCATCATGGCCACCATCTCTATTCGTTATTTGTGTCGGATCAGATTGAAGGACGAGGAAGAAGAGATATTGGCGCAACAGGCGGAGAATCCTCACGTCAAACCGCATAAGATGACATTGAAAGTAACCAATGCGGCCATGGACGGAAAGACCTTGTTTCAAGTGCGTGATTTCGTGGGGCGATATTATGTATGTTCGCGCGCATTGCATGAGGGGCATGTGAGTATCCCGAAGGGGGATACGAAGTTTTATGTAGGCGACCGTCTTTTGATTACTTGTGCCGAAGACGATGCCGAGGCGATCAAGGCGTTTATCGGGCCTGAAGATGTCGTGGACTGGGAAACGCAGGAAGTGCCGATGGTTTCGAGGAGCATCGTGGTGACCCAACCGAAGATGAACGGTAAAACTTTCGGAGAACTTCATTTCGGTTCGATATATGGCGTGAGTGTGACACGTATCTCACGTTCGGGAATGAAACTTTTTGCGGATCGTAATCTGCGTATGCAGTTGGGAGACAAGATCCTTGTCGTGGGACCGGAGGACGCTGTGGAGCGGGTGGCCGCCCTGATGGGAAATTCGGTGAAGCGGTTGAACCATCCCAACCTGGTCACTATATTTGTAGGTATTCTTGTGGGGATTATTTTCGGCAGCATGCCTTTTGCCATTCCCGGGGTACCCACTCCGGTGACGTTGGGTCTAGCCGGAGGACCGTTGGTCGTTGCGATTCTTATCGGTCGTTTCGGTTACAAATTCCGTTTGGTGACGTATGTGTCGACCAGTGCCAATTTCATGTTGAGGGAATTCGGACTGGCCTTGTTCTTGGCCAGTATCGGGATCAAAGCCGGCGAACACTTCGTGCCGACGGTGGTGGCCGGTGACGGTTTGATGTATGTATGGACGGGTTTTCTCATCACCGTGCTTCCTATCCTTATTATAGGCGTGCTGGCTCGTGTGCGTTTCAAATTGAATTATTTCACGATCATGGGACTTGTGGCCGGCAGTACGACCGATCCTCCGGCTTTGGCTTTTGCCAATCAATCGTCGAATACGGATGCGCCCGCGGTAGGTTATTCCACGGTTTATCCCTTGATCATGTTCCTGCGCATCATTACGGCGCAGTTGATCGTATTGATACTCTACGGCGTGTCGTAAGTCCTCGGGTATACTACCTTTAATATAGATATGTAATAAGCGTCCGGCGAGATGAGTCAGACGCTTATTTTTATGGGGATGGCACGGGCTTTGACAGACAGGGAAAAAAGAGGTGCGGGAGTGTGGAAAATCGTTTGCCGCAGATTGAAAAATTTTTCTCAGGAGATTGAAAAATCATTCTCCTGAGAAAAATATCCGGCCATGCGGAGTGGGATTCTTTGCCGGCCTTCGCCGGTTTTGGAAAAGGACGGCTAAAGCATGCCGGAAGTCTCGCCCCGCCGGGGAATCTCAATGACTTCCAGGTCTTTCACTTCCGGTCCGTCTACGGTGAAGCGCACCCATGTGCGTACGCGATGCCAGCCCATGATGCCGGCGGCTCCCGGATTGATGTGCAACAGTCCCAATTTGGGGTCGAACTGAACTTTGAGGATATGAGAGTGGCCGCAGATGAACAGCCGCGGCGGGTGGG
>JAJPYK010000264.1 GCA_021205005.1 Paraprevotella sp.
CTAAAAATACAGCTTTATGAAATTTATCGTATCCAGCTCTGCATTATTCAACCGTTTGCAGACCATAGGACGTGTCATAAATTCCAAAAATACGCTCCCCATCTTGGACTGTTTCTTATTTGAAATTCAAGATAATATACTGACACTGACAGCATCAGACAGTGAAACGACACTCATCACGACCCTTCCGCTCGTAGAAAGCGACGCCGACATGCGTTTCTGTATCAATGCCAAGACCATACAAGACTCCATGAAAGAAATCGCGGAGCAACCGCTGTCTTTCGAAATCAACCCAGACAATATGGGAATCACGACCAACTATCAGAACGGACGCTTCAACATCGTGGGCCAACAGGCCGACGATTATCCGGAACTGTCTTTGCCCCAAGAAGAAATGAATGCTTTGGTCATGCCTGCCGCAACCCTGCTCGACGGCATCAACCGCTGCCTCTTCGCCACAGCCGACGACGACCTGCGTCCGGTCATGAATGGCGTCTACTTCGACCTGCAACAGGATAGCCTGACTTTCGTTTCCACCGACGGACATAAGTTGGTTCGCAACCGAAATTACAAAATCAAAGACAACCAGCCCGCCGCTTTCATCCTGCCCAAGAAACCGGCCACGATACTGAAAAACCTCCTGCCGAAAGAGTCGGAAGACGTCACCCTGAAATTCAACGACCGCAATGCGTGGGTGACGATGGAGTCCACCAAACTCATCTGCCGTCTCATCGAAGGACGCTATCCCAACTATAATTCCGTCATCCCGCAAAACAACCCTTACCGCGTGACGGTGGACCGCCTCACACTGCTGAGCGCGCTGAAACGTGTGCTGATATTCTCCAACCAGAGCAGCGCCCTGATCAGATTGCACCTGGAAAGCAATCAACTGGTCGTGTCGGGACAGGATATAGACTACTCCACCTCGGCCGAGGAACACGTGCCGTGCGAGTATGGAGACGCACCGATGAACATCGGTTTCAAAGGGACTTTCCTCATCGACATACTGAATAATATGGACGGGGTAAACGTCATTATCGAGCTGGCCGACCCGAGCCGTGCCGGTGTGATCGTGCCGGCCGAGCAAGAAGAAGACGAGGATTTGCTGATGCTGTTGATGCCGATGATGCTGAACGACTAAATAGAAGACAATGAAACTGAAACTGAACAACCCCATCCTGTTCTTCGATTTAGAGACCACCGGCATCAATATCACCAACGACCGCATCGTAGAATTATGCTACATCAAGGTTTATCCTAACGGAAACGAAGGATCCCAAAGCATGCGTATCAACCCGGAAATGCACATTCCGGAAAGCTCATCGGCCATACACGGCATTTATGACGCCGATGTGGCAGACTGCCCTACGTTTAAACAAATAGCTCCGGACCTGGCGCATACACTCGAAGATTGCGACTTCGCCGGATTCAACTCCAACCGTTTCGACGTGCCCATGCTGGTTGAGGAGTTCTTGCGGGCCGGAGTGGACATCGACATCCGCACACGCAAATTCATCGACGTGCAGAATATCTACCACAAAATGGAACGCCGCACCCTGAGTGCCGCCTATAAATTCTATTGTGGAAAGGACCTGGAGAACGCCCACTCCGCATTGGCCGACACGCAAGCCACCTACGAAGTGCTGAAAGCGCAGTTGGACCGTTATCCTGAGTATCTGAAAAACGACGTGGATTTCCTAGCCGACTTCTCCCGTATGTCGAACAACGTGGATTTTGCCGGACGCATGGTATATGATGACAATCACGACATCGTATTCAACTTCGGCAAATATAAAGGTAAACGAGTGACCGATGTGTTGCGTATAGATCCCGGATATTACAGTTGGATTCTGCAAGGCGACTTCGCCCGCAACACTAAACAGATTCTTACACGGATTCGTCTGGACATGAACAAATAAACACGGCCGACATCAAAATGAATGCATTAGAAGGGAAAAAAATAGTCTTGGGCATCACGGGCAGCATAGCCGCTTATAAAGCTTGCCACCTCACCAGAGGACTGATTAAGAAAGGAGCAGAAGCACAAATCGTCATCACACCGGCCGGTAAGGAGTTCATTACTCCCGTCACGCTTTCCGCCCTGACGGGGAAACCCGTCGTTAGCGAATTCTTTTCACGACGCGATGGCAGTTGGCACAGCCATGTGACGCTGGGGCTGTGGGCCGATGCCATGGTCATCGCTCCCGCCACGGCTTCCACCATCGGCAAAATGGCCAACGGCATAGCCGACAACATGCTCATCACGACCTATTTGTCCATGAAAGCTCCCGTGTTTGTGGCACCGGCAATGGACCTGGATATGTTTGCCCATCCCTCGACCCGACAAAACCTGCAAAGGCTTCGCAGCTTCGGCAATCATATCATCGAACCCGCCACCGGAGAGTTGGCCAGCCATCTCGAAGGGAAAGGACGGATGGAGGAACCGGAAAACATCATCCGCTTCTTGGAAGAGTTTTTCTCCACATCGCAAGATCTGGCCGGAAAGAAGATTCTCATCACGGCAGGACCTACGTATGAAAAGATTGATCCCGTACGCTTCATCGGCAACTATTCTTCGGGAAAGATGGGCATCGCACTGGCCGAAACCTGTGCGCAACGCGGAGCCGAAGTTACCTTAGTCTGCGGTCCTACCCCGCTCCAAGCCGTACACCCCGGCATCCGTCGTATAGACGTGGAGTCGGCAGAAGATATGTATCGGGAAGCCACTTCATGCTTCGGTCACATGGATGCCGCCATCTTGTGTGCAGCCGTGGCCGACTTCACTCCGGAACAAGCAGCCGACAATAAGATCAAACGTGAAAAAGATATTCTGGAATTGCGTCTGAAGCCGACCCGTGACATCGCACAGGCCCTCGGAGAAATGAAACGTGACGGACAGAAACTGATAGGATTTGCTATGGAGACTTGCGATGAAGAAGCACATGCCCGCGAGAAACTGAAAAAGAAACATCTCGACTTCATCGTGCTTAACTCGCTCAATGACAAAGGAGCCGGCTTCCGATGCGACACGAACAAGATTACCATTCTCACGCAGACGGACTCTACGGCCTACCCCTTAAAGGATAAAACAGAGGTGGCCGCCGATATTGTCGACCGTCTTCGGCTTCTTTTTAAATCCTGATCAGCATGTACAAGTCATTCCGTCGACTCTTTCCGATCAAAATATGGGCCTTATTGGCGGTTGCAACAGGCCTCGCATCGCCGGTCCATGCGCAAGAACTCAATGCCAAAGTGACCATCAACCGTTCACAGATCTCCAATACGACGGAAGCCGTTTTCGAGGCGTTGCAGAACGCGCTGACGGCTTTCATCAACGAAAGACAGTGGACCGGAATGAAATACGAAGACTACGAACGTATCAATTGCACGTTCAGCATCACGCTGAAGACGTACAGCGAAACGGACAATTCATTCACCGGCACCCTACAAGTGCAGAGCACCCGTCCCATTTACAATTCCAACTATTCCACCACGGTTTTCAATTTCCAGGACGAAAACTTCAATTTCAGTTTCCAACAGTTCGACCAGTTGGACTTCCGTCCCGAACAAGTGGACAACAATCTGACGGCAGTCCTGGCCTATTATGCTTATCTCATTATCGGCCTCGACATGGATACCATGGCCCCGCTCGGGGGATCGAATGTCCTGCAAATGGCCATGGACGTAGTGAATAACTCACAAAACCTGGGCTATACCGGATGGAAAGCATTCGATAATGACCGCAACCGCTTTGCCATCATCAACGATTATCTGGACGGCGCCATGGAACCTTTCCGGCAAATGGAGTACCAATACCATCGTCTCGGCCTCGACCGCATGACGGAAAACGCAGATACGGCACGTGCGGCCATCACAAAATCTCTCGAACTGCTCAAACAGGCACACGATCAAAAGACGATGAGCGCGCTGCCCGTGATCTTTACAGACATCAAACGCGACGAATTGGTCAATATATACAGTGGAAAAGGCACGGCGGAAGAACGTGAAAAAGTCTACAACATCGTATTCGCCATCAATGCCTCTCAAAGCAATTATTGGGAGAAACTCAGAAAATAAAAAACATGCTGACCTCTTTATTTATACAGAATTACGCTTTAATAGAGACTTTGGACATCAGGTTCGAACCGGGATTCTCTGTCATTACGGGAGAAACCGGAGCCGGAAAATCCATAATACTCGGCGCCATCGGACTTCCGCTCGGACAACGCGCCGACAGCAAGTCCATCAAACACGGCGCATCAAACTGTATCATCGAAGCTCATTTTGAATTAGGTGCCTACGATATGGGAGGATTCTTTGAACGCAACGACCTGGAATTCGACGGAAATGAATGTATCGTCCGCCGCGAAATCACAGCCTCGGGCAAAAGCCGCGCCTTCATCAATGATACGCCCGCTTCGGTGAACCAACTCAAAGAGTTGGGAGAAATGCTCATAGACGTGCACTCGCAACACCAAAACCTCCTGCTGAACAAGGAAAATTTCCAGTTGAACGTCATCGACATTCTGGCCGGAGACAAGGAAGAAGTGGCGCAATATAAAACGTATTATGCAGCTTACCGAAAAACGGAAAAGGAGCTGGAACAAGCCCGAAAGGAAGCGGAACAAGCTCGTACCGAAGAAGACTACATTACGTTTCAACTGGAACAACTGGAGAACGCCGCCCTGAAAGAAGGAGAACAAGAGCAATTGGAACAAGAAGCCGATACTCTGGGGCATGCGGAAGAAATCAAACAAACACTCTACCAGGCCGAGAACCTGCTGAACGATGACCAAAAAGGAATCGTCAACGCACTGAAAGAGGCCACGCATTTGCTGGAAAACGTAGGTAAGGTGTATCCCGAAAGCCACGAATTGACAGCCCGCATGGAGTCATGTTACATAGAACTGAAAGACATCTCGAACGAACTGGGCAAACGCACGGAGGATATCGAATTCAATCCGGAGCGACTCGACTACGTCAACGAACGACTTAACACCATCTATGACCTGCAACAGAAACATCGGGTGAAATCGTTGGGAGAACTGCTTCAAATAGAAGAAAAGTACCGCGACAAACTTAACGACATCACCCACAGCGAGGAGCACATCCAGGCTCTGCAAGCCCAATGCGCCCGCGACTATGAAAAGGTAAGCACACAAGCCGAAAGATTGTCCGAACTGCGGAGAAAAGCGGCCGTATTGGCTGAAAAACAGATGAAGGACAAACTGATTCCTCTGGGTATTCCCAATGTACAGTTCAAAGTGGAACTGACCCCCAAAGACACGCCGGATGAAACAGGGACAGACAAAATCAATTTTATCTTCAGCGCCAACAAGAACGGACAACTCCAACCCATCTCACAAGTGGCGTCAGGCGGTGAAATCGCCCGCGTCATGTTGTCGCTGAAAGCCATGATTTCGGGGGCAGTCAAGCTACCCACGATTGTGTTCGACGAAATAGACACCGGCGTATCCGGCAGCATCGCGGAAAAGATGGCGCATATCATGCAGGACATGGGGGCACACAACCGCCAGGTCATCAGCATCACCCACTTGCCGCAAATCGCAGCCCTGGGCACCACACACTATAAAGTATATAAGGAGGACCGACCGGAGGGTACAACCAGCCACATTATCCGGCTTGACGAAAAAGGCCGGATAGAAGAAATCGCCCACATGCTGAGCGGAGCCACCCTGACCGACGCCGCCATCAACAACGCAAAAGAATTGCTTAACCATACTCAATCCCTCAAAAAATGAGAATGAAATATCTTATATTCACCTGCTTGTTAGCCGCAAGCGGATGCCTCACGGCCCAAAATCCCAAATGGTTCAAAAAGGCAGAAAAGGCACAAATCAGTATCGTAACCATGAACGAAAAAGGCGATATGCTACACTCGGGCAACGGCTTTTTCATCGATGAAGACGGAACGGCTTTAGCCGACTACCAACAGTTCAAAGAGGCCAGTAAGGCCAAAGTGGTCAGCACGGAAGGCAAAGAATACGACGTGGACGTCATCATGGGAGCCAGTTCACTTTACGATTTAGTGAAGTTCCGGGTCAAAACAGACAAAAAGACCCCGGCACTGACCATATCCGACCGCGTAGGAGCCAAGCATGAACACGTCTACGTGCTTCCCTACCCCACCAAAGAAAAGAAAGTCTGTCTGAACGACACCCTGTTCAACATACAGCAATTCGACAAAGACTACGGCTATTACACCTTGGGGCGCCAACTGGACGAGAAGTATTTGAACACTCCCGTCATGGACGACGAAGGAGAAGTGCTGGGCATGATACAGCGTAAAGCCGATACCCAAGCCACGACCTCCTATGCCATCAGCGTGGCATACGGCCGCACCCTCTGCACGACCGGCCTTTCGGCCACCGACAATGACCTGATGGCCATCCACATCCGCAAGGCATTGCCTTCCGACGAATCGGACATCCGAACCTTTCTGTTCATGTCATCCTCGCGGGAAGACTCTGCCACGTATAATCAATATCTGGCCGATTATGCCGTAAGGTTCCCCAAAAGCAGCGAACCGTATACCCAACTGACAGACTTCAACATGGCTCACGGCAACTACGAAGCCGCAGAAACCGACATGAACCGTGCACTCGAAATAGGCGACAAGAAAGATGAAACTTACTACACCTTCAGCAGACTGATCTATCAATTGAACCTAAATCCTGGCTACACCGTATATAAGGACTGGGATATGAAAAAAGCCCTCTCCTTTGCCGAAGAAGCATTCAAAGTCAATCCGCTTCCGATATATACCCAGCAAGAAGGTAATGTGCTCTATGCACTCAAGGAATACGACAAGGCCTGCGAAAAGTTTCTCTCTCTGCGCGGAACCAACATGCGCTCCGCCAATATATTCCTATATGCCGCCCAGTGCAAACGCATGGCAGGGGCGGATTCGCTGGAAATCCTGGCCTTACAAGACAGCGCAGTGGCTTGTTTCAGCAAACCTTACGTGAAAGACGCCGCTCCGGCCCTGCTGGAACGCGCCAATACCCTGCTGAGCATGAAACGCTACCGCGAAGCCGTGAAAGACCTGGATGAGTATGAAGGACTGATGGGCGACGAACTCACCGCTTTGTTTTACTACCGCCGCGAACAGGCCGAAATGCAGTGCCGCATGTTCCAGCAAGCCATTGACGACATTGACCGGGCGATACGGATGGAACCCAAAGAGCCTCTGTACCATGCCGAACGCGCCGTGGTATACTACAGTGTCGGGGAGTTTGCCGAAGCCCTTGCCTCGGCCAAAAAAAGCGCGGAATTGAATCCTGAATACAGCGACGCTTATCGCGTCATGGGCATCTGCCAGCTCAATATGAAACAACGGGAAGAGGGGCTGAAGAACTTGAAGAAAGCGGCCGACTTAGGCGATCAGTCGGCCAAGGATATCTTGCTCGAAGAAGAAAAAAGATAGCGGAAAAAGTTTCCGACACCCGGATTTCTCACGTTTTTTGGCTAACTTTGCAGCCGAATAAACAACATGTAGTGTCCGCCACGTAAGTCTAGTTGATTTCCGTGGCGGACTTTCTTTATGTCCGTTACACTAAAAACAAAAGATTAGAATGAGTACACAGAACGCCAATCAGACCCGGCTGTGGACATGTTCTTTCCTAAAGATCTGCCTGGTCAACTTCTTCATTTTCGTCAATTTCCACGCCTTACTGCCCACCTTCCCCTTCTTCGTCACCTATTTGGGCGGCGACGCCGTAGCCATCGGCCTGGCCACGGCCCTGTTCAGCTTGGCCTCCATCGTCTCGCGCCCCTTTGCGGGATGGCTGGTCGACACCAAAGGCCGTTGCGCCCGGCTCGTGCTCGGATTGATCGGCATGGCACTTATCCCTATGGGCTACTTCGTATCCTCCGGCATCGCGCTGGCCGTCATTCTGCGTACCGCCCACGGCGCCTTTCACGCCGCCTCCAGCAATGCTTCGTCCACGTGGGTTACCGATATCCTCCCCCATAACCGCATGGGCGAAGGATTGGGCATGTACGGCCTCTCCATGGCCGTGTCCACCGCCGTGGCTCCGGGCCTCGGCCTGGCCGTGATGAACACATGGGGATTCCGCCCGCTGTTCGCCGTGGCTACATTGGCGGCCCTCCTGGCCCTGCTCATCGGCCTCAGCATCAAAAACCGCAACTATACGTTATCCACGCAACCTCTGAAACTGAACGGACTGGTTGAACGCATGTCCTTACCGGCCGCCATCACTCAGTTCTTCTTCATGATAGCCTATGGCGTAGTAGAAGTCTACGTGGCCATCTATGCCACCACCCACGGATTGCCCGGCGGAGGCATCTACTTTATTTTCATCGCCATAGCTACCGTACTGGCCAGAGTTCTTCTGGGACGGACGGTAGACCGTTACGGAGAAAGCCGTCTGGTCTACACCGGCAACGCTGCCATCATCCTCGGCATCCTGCTCCTGATTTTCGCTCACAATACTCCCTGCTACATTCTGTCGGCTCTCCTGCTCGGATACAGTTTCGGGGCCATACAACCCTCATTGCAAACCATGGCCATGCACGCCGTAGCACCGGAAAGGCGCGGGGCAGCCAGTTCCACCTTTTTCGTGGCCTTCTATTTCGGCATCGCGCTCGGCGGATTCCTGGCCGGACTGTTGGTCAAATACTTCGGCTATGACATCATGTTTCTGGTCATATCCGTTTCCTGCGTCATCTCGGGGGCATATTACTATATATTCGGACGCAATCACGCCTCATCGCTCAATCCGCACAGGCGCGCCACAGCTTTCGCCCCGGCGGAAAGCATTCCCGCAACCGATACCCAAGCGTCTCCGTTCATCATCACCATCTCGCGCGAATACGGTAGCGGAGGTCATGAGATCGGACAGCTTCTGGCCCGGAAATTGGGAATAAAACTCTACGACCGGAATTTCATCACGCTGACAGCAAAGGAAAGCGGATTGAATGAGGAGGTGGTGAAAGAGAACGAACAGATCGTAGACCGTCCGATCTTGTACGACGATCCGGTGCAAACGGCCATGTTCCAAGCCCAAAGCCGGCTCATACAGCAGATAGCCCGACAAGAATCCTGCGTGATCATAGGGCGTTTGGCCAACTTCGTCCTGAAAGACCGCCCCAATTGTATGCACATCTTCATCTATGCGCCTGCGGATTATCGCATGCGCCACATTATTTCAGAATACGGAGTGAAAGAGTCGGACGCGGATGCCGTCCTGCATCGTACCGACCGTGAACGCCGCATGCACTGTCTGCACTACACGGGTCATCCTTGGGGCGACCGTCATTATTACGATCTCATGATAGACAGCGCCTTGCTCGGCAATGAGGGTACTGCCGAGATGATAGGTAATATGGTTGTCGAACAATTCCACGTTCAGGCGAAATAAGCCCGGACGAGAAAGGTATCTTTTCGTGACAGTACGGTCTGCGGAGTTTTTTTCTGCGGAGAATGATTTCGCGTTCTGCGGAGAAAAAAAATCCATTCTGCGCCGAAAAACAAATCGAAAGGCGCAAGAAAAATCCGGCGCATCCGGTCCCACCCTTATTAATTTGAGAATCAAACAGATATAAAACAAAGAAAGACGAGGTTTATCCGGATCGATCCATGGCCGATTTCTTTACAAAACGACGTCGGCTTTTCTATGGACACAAAAAAACGCCCGAATGTTCGGGAGTTTTTTTATGCAGCCAAAAGGCTTCGGGCACGGACAGGCCTTTCAGGACTATCCGCCGAAGTTATCGTACATGATGGATTCGGGATCCACGCCGAGGCTGTCGAGCATGTTGACCACGGCCTTCGACATCGGGCCGGGGCCGCACATGTAATACTCAATATCTTCGGGAGCCTCGTGGTCTTTCAGATAAGTCTCATACATGACATTGTGGACAAAACCCGGAGTGTACTTCACACCTGCGGCATCGGCAGCAGGATCCGGACGGTCCAAAGCCAAGTGGAAGTGGAAGTTGGTGAAGTCCTTCTCCAGATTGAGGAAGTCCTCCAGATAGAACACTTCGTTCAACGCACGTGCACCGTAGAAATAGTGCATCTCACGATCCCGAGTGTTCAACGTCTTGGTCATGTGCATGATCTGCGCACGCAAGGGAGCCATACCGGCACCTCCGCCGACCCAAATCATTTCTTTCTTACTGTCGAAGTGAGGATGGAAATCTCCGTAAGGTCCGCTCATCACAACTTTATCTCCCGGTTTCAGCGTGAAGATATAGGACGAAGCGATACCCGGATTGACGTCCATAAAGCCGCTACGGTCGGGTTTGAAGGGAGGAGTGGCGATACGTACGGTCAGCATGAATACGTCGCCCTCTGCCGGATAGTTGGCCATGGAGTAAGCTCTCACGGTAGGTTCGGGATTGACGCACTTCAACGGGAAAAGCCCGAACTTCTTCCATGCCGGCAGATATTCGTCGCCGATCAGACTCTTGTCTATATCCTTGTCATAGTCCATCGTAAAGGGCGGGATCTTGATCTGCGCATACGAACCGGGCAGGAAATCCATGTGCGCACCGGCGGGCAACTGCACCTTGAATTCCTTGATAAACGTAGCCACATTCTTGTTGCTGATGACCTTACATTCGTATTCTTTCACGCCCAGCACGGATTCGGGCACTTTGATTTCCAAATCGCCTTTCACCTTGCACTGGCATCCCAGACGCCAATGGTCTTTGATCTGTTTGCGGGTGAAATGTCCCTTCTCAGAGTCTAAAATCTCACAGCCTCCTGCAATCACCTGGCACTTGCACTGTCCGCAGGATCCTTTTCCTCCGCAAGCCGAAGACAAATAAATGCCCTGAGCCGACAGGGTGGAAAGCAGACTGTCGCCCTGCCCTACGGAAATCGTCTTGTCTCCGTTAATCGTAATGTTCACGTTTCCGCTCGGAGACAAATACTTCTTGGCCACCAGCAAAATGATCACCAAAAGAATAATTGTGACGAGGAATACGCCAATGCTCGCTAAAATAAAATTAATATCCATTGTACTATTCCTTTCCTTTTAAATACTTAAACCGGAGAAACACATAAAGGCCATCGCCATCAGCCCTACGGTAATGAAGGTGATACCTAAGCCCTGCAAAGGTTTGGGCACATCGGTATAAGCCATCTTTTCGCGAATGGCGGCAAGGGAAACGATGGCCAACAGCCAACCGATACCCGATCCCAAGGCATACGCAATAGAATCCCAAACGTTTGAAATCGCCTGCGTACTGGTGGCAGGGTCCATCGTAATTCTCTGCTGCATGAACAAAGAGGCACCCATGATGGCGCAGTTCACGGCAATCAGAGGCAGGAAGATACCCAGCGCTGCGTAAAGCGAAGGTGAAAAACGCTCCACCACCATCTCCACCAACTGCGTAATACCCGCAATCACGGCAATGAACAGGATAAAGGACAGATAGGATAAATCTATGCCGAGGATTCCGTTCTCGCTCAACACTTTCGTCTGCAACAGATAATCCACCGGAACCGTCACGACCAGCACAAAGGTCACGGCAATACCCAATCCGATTGCAGTCTTCACATTCTTAGATACGGCCAAGTAAGAACACATACCCAAGAAGAAAGCGAATATCATATTGTCCACGAATATCGAGCGGACAAACAAACTAAAAAAATGTTCCATATTACTTTTCTTTCTGATTCAGGTTGTAATCGTTACTTCTTCTCCTCTTTTTTCTCGTTATAGGCGCGGTGTACCCAGATGACGCAGCCTAACAGGATCAAAGCCATAGCCGGCATCGTCATCATACCGTTGTTCATATAGCCCATCTTGTAGAAGCCCTCAGGGATAATCTGAAAGCCCAGCAAGGAGCCGTTGCCCAGAAATTCGCGCACCGTTCCGACGATGACCAGCACCAGGGCATAGCCCAAACCGTTTCCGATACCGTCGAGAAAACTTTCCCACGGGCAGTTCATCATGGCAAAAGCTTCGAGACGCCCCATCAAAATACAGTTCGTAATGATCAGACCGACATAGACCGACAATTGCACACTGACGTCATAAGCAAAAGCTTTCAACACCAGGCTCACGATTGTCACCAAAGCCGCAACCACAACCAACTGTACAATGATACGGATACGGTTCGGTATCGTCTTGCGTATCAAAGAAATAATCAGATTGGAAAAAGCCGTGATCACAGTCACCGACAAGCCCATGACTATGGCAGGTTTCATCTGCGAAGTGACGGCCAAAGCCGAACAGATACCCAGCACCTGTACTGCGATCGGATTATTGAGGTTAAGGGGCGACGAGAAAACTTCTTTATTCTCTTTAGAAAATAACTTGCTCATATCTTACCTCCTTTTATTCGTTAGTATTTAAAAATGTCATAAAACGCACCAGACAGTCTTTCAGCATGGCGTTCACTCCGTTTGAAGTCAGCGTCGCACCGGTAATCGCATCGCAACGGCTGTCGTCAGACAGTCCGTTGACCGTCTTGCCTTTTTTCACCACGCTGATAGCCACGGCCGATCTGTCGGCGTTCATCAGCTTCTTGCCTTCGAACTGTTTCTGGAACTTGTCATATTCGGTGATGAGTGCGCCCAAACCGGCCGTTTCACCCTTATGGGAAAAGTACACGCCGTAAATGGTATTCTTGTCGGCATTCAATGCCACATATCCCCAAATGGCATCCCATAGTCCCTTACCGGTTACGGGAATGACATACTTCGTTTCGCCGTTCACCTTGCACACATACAAGGGAAGATTCTTTTCCGAGATGTTCTTGTCTTCTACGGCAAAGCCGTCGGCATCTTTGGAAGCTCCCTTTTTGATCACATTGCCATCCTTGTCGATGATTTCGTCAGCCACGATCACTTCTTCGTATTTCTTCTCTACATCGGCTTTCTCCACATTGCGCAGATTCAAAGCCGCCAGGATCTGACTTTTCTTGTCGATGCGGACATTCGCCGTAGACTGCGGCTCCAGAATCTTGGATACGAAAGCCAGCAAAAATGCCACGATGATCACTACAACACAAGAATATATAATCGTATAGGTATTGCCGTCCGTATTCAGGCCTTTCTTAGCAGGCTTCTCCGCTTCCGTCCCCGCGATTTCCTCAAATTTGGAAGCGGGAGCTTGGCATGCCGGACATTTTTCAGGCGCGGCGTCACCCTCGTGAATGTAGCCGCACACGCTGCATTTGAATTTCTTTGTAGCCATAGTTCCTTTTTATTATTTTTTAATTGCACGTTTAGCACGCCGGTCGATATTGCTCTGAATGACAAAGTAGTCGATCAACGGTGCAAACAGGTTCATCAACAAGATGGCCAGCATCATACCTTCGGGATAGCCCGGATTTAGAACTCGGATAATAATGGCCATGGCTCCGATGAGGAAACCGTAAATGTACTTACCGGTCTCCGTGCGGGCCGAAGTCACAGGATCGGTAGCCATGAAGACGGCACCGAAACAAAAACCGCCCTGAACCAGATGTTGATACCAAGGCAAGTGAGCGC
>JAJPYK010000182.1:0-2847 GCA_021205005.1 Paraprevotella sp.
CGTCGCATGCCTGAAAGAAGAACGCGCCTATACTCAGACACAATAAACTAATGAAGCTTCTAATATTCATATTGTTTCGTTTTTATGGTGATATTCTATTTTATTGAATGTCTCTTTCCGTACGTACGGTGAATTGCCATGAGCCGCCGTACTGCGTGAGCAATCCGGTGATGTTGACCGACCCCATCTTCATATAGTCTGTGGCAAAGTTGGAGTAGGTACTCGTACGGAAGGGTATGGTGGTCGAGCCTAACTTGATGTTGCGGTTCACTCCGTTACCTCCGTCAGCTTCGTCTTCCGGGGCGTACTGTGTTTGTCCGTCAGCTTCGACGAAAGTGGCGTCGACCAGCTTGACAAAGAACGGGGCGTCGGTTTTATCGGCTGCCTTAACCCAGGCTTCGTCGGCTTCTATCGGTGTCAATTCGGGATAAGAAAGACTCGGCTGACCGATAGGTTTCACGTGGTCTTTCCACAAATACTCAGACATACGGCCGATTTTTCCCTGATACAGTGCGCCCAATTGAGCCATGGCTCCGTATCCTCCTATGTAAAGTCCTTTGCAGTCGATAGCCACTTTCTGTCCTACGGGCAGGTAGGCATAAAGTCCGGTGGCATTGATGCCGACCACTAAAGTACCTGTGCTGTCCCTTACGTAGAGGTCTTTGTAGATGTTTCCGGATTCATCGTCGCCCACGATTACGCCGGAGATGATTAAATCCTCTTCTATTTCTTGCGATCCGTTGCTGGCGATGATATCCTTGTAATTGGTCTTCAACGCTTTAATGGTTGTATTAGGCTCTCCCACAGACGGATTTCCGTATACATAGTTCGTCGGGTCGTCGTAATGGTCCATGCAACCGCTAAATACGACAGTTGCGAAGGCCGCGAGCAATAATTTTATATTTTTCATATTTTGTTCGTTTTAGTTGATGTTTAGTATCGGAACCCGATATTGAAGAAACCGTTGATGCCTTGGGCATAGTAGTATTTGGAGTGACGTGAGAACTGGTAGGGGCGTTCGCGTCCGTCTTCATAAGCGTCGTCGCGATTCTGTTCATATCCGCCGGTCTTCATGTTCGTATTGTTCGTTTCGTTGTTCAAAGTCCGGTTGATGCTCAGACTACGTCCCTTTTGCAAACGGATATATTTGCCGATGGAGAGGTCGAGCATGAAGCCGCCGTCGAACTCTTCTTGTCCGGGGATGCTGACGTTCACCACTTTTCCGTCGTCGCCGATCGTTCCGTTACCGCCTTGCGGTATGCCGAGCACTTTACCTAATCTCCGATAAGTGGAGAAGTCGATGTATCCGCGGTTATAGTAGTTGCCATTGATGCTAAAGAACCAACCTTTCACATTGTAGTCCAGACCGAGGCTGTAAGCAGAGAGCGGAGTGCCGCTTTCCTTCATCCCGTCGATGTAGACCTTGTCCTTGCTGGTCTCGCTTTCGTTTTCGTAAGTCAGATTGGCGTCGGGATTGTTGATATATTCAGCATTGCTGAACGTGCCTAAAGCTTTCAACGTGAGGTTTGAGGTCAGTTTTACGCTGGCGGCTACTTCTACGCCCATGTATTCTTTCTGTATGCCGGTCATGGAAAGGTAGGTGTAGCGTGATTCCTGGTCGTTATAGAACTGATCCAATTCCGTCACCTTATTGAATCTTGTATAGTAACCGCCCACTTTGAAGGCAAATACGGGGCCGTTGTAAGCGTAGCTTGCTTCCGTGGTGATCACTTCTTCGTCGCTCAAGTTGGCTGCGAAATCGTTCTTCAGACGGGGAGCGATAAATGCGTTGTAAGGCAACGGAGCGTTTTGTTCATATCCTACGCCGATATTGAACACATGCTTTCCGGTGATGCGGAACGTGGCTCCGACTTTTGCCGCTCCTTCGAGAAACTTGGCCGTGCCGCTGCTTCCTTTGGAGTTGTTAGCCGCACGTCCGTTACGCATCAAGCCTTCGCGTTCGATGGTCGTACCGCCTAATTTACCGGCTGCGAACAAGCTGAAGAAGCCCTTCGTGTATTGGTAGTTGGCCCATGCGTCACCCTTGTTGACGAAGATATTGTAATTGTAGCCGAACTTGTCTCCTTTGCCGATCTGGCGGTTCGGGTTATCCAGGTCATTCTGTATCATGCTGGAGTTGTATCCATAGTCGCGCAAAGAGAACTTGTCTATATCAGTATAACTGTCTGCACCTAAAAGGTCTTTCATCGTTTTGTAGTGCATTCCCTTGGTGGTGCTTACTTCCACTCCGGCCGTAATATTACCGAACTGTTCCATATCGCGTTTGAGGGTGGAGCCGAAGTTGAATGCCAATTGGTCGTTATGACGATTCTCTACATAATAGAGAGCTTCTCCGCCTAAAGCGTTTTGTTGTGCGTTGGCAAAGTACATGCCGTCCCAATCCAACTGGCGGTGAGCTTTCGAACTGGTCCAGTAATCGTAGGCATTTTGCCACGTATCTACATCTTCGTCGCTCAGGGGTTGCTGGAATACATTGCCGTTGATTTGTCCGCTGGGTAGCTTTTTGTAATAATCCGGCCGGGGGTCGGCGGCGTTTCCGCTCCAGCCCAATGCACTGCTGGCATACATGCTGTACTTGCCGGTGAAAGAGGTAGACAACTTCGTACGGTCATCGATGTCGAAGTCCCATGTGAGGATGGCCGTCGGTTCGTAAGAGTTCACGATGCGGGCATTACGCTTCTTGCCGTTTTGATATCCCCAGTTCGGGTTGTAGTAGTGGTCGTTGGCCAGCCAGTAAGCCTCCTCTGTGGACGACCCCAGCTGGGCGCGTTCCGTGGGTGCGCCCCAAGTGGTGAAACTCAGGCTGTGGCGGTCGTTGAACCGGTT
>JAJPYK010000182.1:2857-5829 GCA_021205005.1 Paraprevotella sp.
AGATAGCTCAGGGAGTTGTAGAATGTACCTTCTACATAACCTTCGTTGGCCCAGCGGTAGCCTACGGATCCGGTGAAAGCCCATCCGTTGTTCATCAGTCCGGTGGAGTAAGTGTACATGCCGCGTGCGCGATAATTACGGTTGGTACCGGCTATGGACAGCTTGTGTCCGGCTGAGTACTGTCCGGCACGCACATTGATGTTGTCGGCTCCGCCTATCGAAGTAAAGCCGAACTGGTTCATCAAAAAGAAAGGAGCGCCCTCCTCGTTGCGCGTCACGTCGTTCAATCCTCCGATAGAGCTGTAGTTGAAAATGCCCCGTTCGGCATCGTTGAACTGGATACCGTTGATGAACATGTTGCTGTTGGAGTTCTGATAAGCTCGGAGCCGGAAGCGCATCGGGCTGAACAGATAGCTCACTTCAGACAGATACAGGTCGTTGCTTACTCCGGTGATGGATGAGACGGTCTGACCTGCGTCGTCATCCTCGTTTAATTGTGATTCTGTGAACGAGAAGTCTGCATTTTCATTTTGTGCCCTTTGCTGTAACACGGACAGGGTATCTACCTTCTGCGCATGAAGCAGAGCCGATACGAAAAATGCCGAGAGAATCAAAGTTGTCTTTTTCCCCATGTTGAAGTAGTTTTATTATATTGCTGTCACAAAGAAACACAAAATTTTCAAATTATAGCAGGGGGACCCCCACAATTTATCTGCTTTTTTTTGGCGTAGTGGTCGAAAAAGCCCATATTTGTAACAGAGAATTAATAAAACATCTAAAAAAGCGACTTATGAAACGATTATTTGTGATGGCGGGACTGTTCGTGCTATTGGTGATGGCTGCATCAGCCCAAGAAAAGAAATTCGGTATGTATGCAGTGGGATTCTATAACCAGGAAAACCTGTTCGATACCATTCACGATTAGGGAAAAAACGATTACGAGTATTTGCCCACGGGCGCAATGAAATGGAACGGTATGAAATATTTCGCCAAGTTGAAGAACATGTCCACCGTGCTGTCTGAGCTGGGGACGGACAAGTTGCCCGACGTGGGAGCTTCCGTGATCGGGCTGGCCGAAGTGGGAAATGACCGTGTGATGAACGATCTGGTGAATCAGCCGGCCTTGAAAGAACGCGGCATAAAGTTCATCCACATCGAAGGGCCCGACTTGCGCGGTGTAGACTGTGCGTTGCTCTACAATCCCCGTTTCTTTACTCCGGAGAAGTCTTTTTTGCAACATTATATATATGAGAAAAAGGACAGCGCCTATCATACGCGCGGATTCCTCACCGTGCAAGGCAAGCTGGCCGGAGAAGATATTACGTTCATCGTATGTCACTGGCCCAGCCGAGCCGCCGTATCTTACTATCGTGAACGGGCCGGCAAACAGGTGCGCGCATTGAAAGACAGCATCAGCAACGCCAACCCCGGTATGAAGATCATCGTGATGGGCGACATGAACGACGATCCTTTCAGTCCGAGCATGGCCCAGGCTTTGGGAGCCAAGAGAGAACTGAACGAAGTGGGGGAGGGCGACCTCTATAATCCTTGGTGGAACATCCTGGCCAAGGAGGGGCACGGAACGTTGATGTACGACGGGAAATGGAATCTGTTCGATCAGATTGTGCTTTCGCCCAACTTGCTGAATCAGAACGGAATGAAAGACTACTCCAGCTTGAAGTTCTTCAAGAATGAGATTTTCAGCCGAAACTATCTCTTCCAGACCGAAGGACGTTACAAGGGCAATACCAAACGGACGAGCGCCGGAGGCGTATGGCTCAACGGTTACAGCGACCACCTTCCGGTGGTGCTCTACTTGGTGAAAGAGATGAATTAAGGCACGGTTTTTCCCCCGAAACGATAAAATACGCTTCGGGGTATTTTTTTTCTTTAAAAGATGCCCGCACGGAGACGACTTTGGATAAAAATTCCTATCTTTGTGCTACCAAAAAAGAGTGAAATAAATTGTTATTTTTATAAATTATAAAGGATATGGTTAATTACAAAGATTTAGGCCTGGTTAACACCAGAGAGATGTTCAAGAAAGCCATCAATGGCGGTTATGCAATCCCTGCCTTCAACTTCAACAACATGGAGCAGATGCAGGCTATAATTCAGGCAGCAGTCGAGACGAAGTCTCCGGTAATCCTTCAGGTTTCCAAGGGCGCACGTCAATACGCCAATGCCACTCTGTTGCGTTACATGGCTCAAGGAGCTGTAGAATCTGCTAAGGAATTGGGCTGCGAACACCCGCAGATCGTGTTGCACCTCGACCATGGCGATACTTTTGAACTTTGCAAGAGCTGTATCGACTACGGTTTCTCTTCTGTTATGATCGACGGTTCTCATCTGCCTTATGATGAAAACGTAGCCTTGACGAAGAAAGTCGTAGATTACGCTCATCAGTTCGACGTAACGGTAGAAGGTGAGTTGGGCGTTCTGGCCGGCGTAGAAGACGACGTTGTGTCCGAGCATCACACTTATACTCGTCCGGAAGAAGTCGTAGACTTCGTGACGAAGACCGGTTGCGATTCTTTGGCTATTTCTATCGGTACTTCACACGGTGCATATAAGTTCAAACCCGAACAGTGCCACCGCGATCCGGCTACCGGTCGTTTGGTTCCCCCTCCTTTGGCATTCGACGTGCTCGACGGCGTGATGAAAGAGCTTCCGGGCTTCCCCATCGTGCTGCACGGTTCTTCTTCCGTACCTCAGGAAGAAGTGGATACCATCAACAAATACGGCGGCAAGTTGGAAGCAGCCATCGGTATTCCCGAGGACGAGTTGCGTAAAGCAGCCAAGAGCGCAGTTTGCAAGATCAATATCGACTCCGACTCTCGTCTGGCCATGACCGCAGCTATCCGTAAGGTATTCGCTGAGAAACCGGCTGAGTTCGATCCTCGTAAGTACCTGGGTCCGGCTCGCGACAACATGAAGAAGCTGTACGAACATAAGATCATTAACGTGTTGGG
>JAJPYK010000182.1:5839-13466 GCA_021205005.1 Paraprevotella sp.
ATAATAGGAAGAGCCGTCCTTAGGGAGCGGCTCTTTTTTTGTTGCCAAATTTTTCTCCGCAGATCGGAAAATCAATCTGCGGAGAAAAATTTTCCAATCTGCGGAGAAAAATTTGGCGGCCTGCGGAAGAGGGTTTGCCGCCATGTCCGTACGGGTATGAATACGTGACGATAAAGGGGGACCGCAAGGGGCTTCGTTTTTTTCTTGTACGGCTTGGTACGAGGCTGGCAAACGGAGGCCGTACAAACGGGGACTTCCTTGGAGAGCGGCGAAGACGAAAAAGTCCGGACAGGCTGAAAGAATAGCCGATGTCCGGACCGAAAGTCAATGAAACAGGGAGAAGTGTCAGACCTGCATCTTATTTTTCTTCCCCTGTATCAGTCAATTGTTTGATGGAGCCGTTGCTGGAATAGAACGTGACTTGGGTGGTGTTCTTCTTGTCGAAAAGCACATCGCTTAGCACTTCCACCTGTCCGAACTGTCCCATCGGATATTCGCCTTTGCAAAATTCCTTTGAGGCGGAAAATACATCGACGGCTATGCGTTCGGGGACGTTATAGTAAACCCCTTCCTCCATCTTGCTTTTCTTTTTGGCCGCTTTCTCGTCTTCTACGGGTTGAGGCAGGGTCTTCATGTCTTTCAACGAGAGATAAATCGGTTCGCCTGCCAGATCGTCGTTGTCCACCACGCCTAATTTTTCCGAGAATCGGAACAATATCATGCGGTCGGTGAGCTCGGTCGGCGTCAGTTCGATGGTAAACACCTCCGTGCTGGTGTCCACGGTTCCTTTGAAAAGTTGGGTCAGCGCCTCCTCTTGTGTAGAGAGTTGGTCGAGCATGAGTTTGAGCTGTTCCCCGTCTTTCGGCATATTATCGGCCTCTCCTTTGATAAGGGAGGTGCGGCTATCCCGTATGTCGTAGATTTCTTCGGCCGTCAGTTCGGCTGTTTTCGCGCTGCTTCCGGCCGAGAGTATTTCCTGTGTCATGTAGTCACGTGGGTTGAGATGTTTGTGAGCATCGCTTTCTTTCGGTATGGCCGGAAGCGGATCTTCCTGTCCTTCAGTGTTGATGGACAAGATAATTCCGTCGGGGGTGAGGCCCACCAACGGGGCTACGGTCCGTTTTTTCAATTGTATGCTGTATGCTTTTTGGGGATCGGGAACTCCGTATGGCGCCATCTCGATGCTTTTGATGCTCCAATGTGTATAGCCTTCCAGGCTGACATTGGCCAGGCGGAGGTACCGATCGGCATATTTGCCGAACTCTCCCGGAGTGTAGACTTGCTTCTCGGCCACTACGGTCAGCCGTAGGGCGGTACGGGGTAAGTAGTAGGTGACGCCCTCCACCGTAGCACCGGGTACGTACGGGTTGACTTCGGTCTGTGCGGAGGCTCCGAGGCTACAGATCGCCAGTCCGCATAACAGGGTTCTTACTTTCATTGTTGCTTCTTATATGAGGTGTTTACTTTTTTGCAGGGTCTTGAAAGCCTGCGGAAGAGCTTCTATGAGATCTCCGGCCACCATGCTTTCTTCTCCGTAACGGTCGCGTGCAATGTCCCCGGCCAGTCCGTGCAGATAAGTGCCCAAGCGGCAGGCTTCGTTGGAGTTGTATCCGCGGGCCAGCAGGGCGGCAAGGATTCCCGTCAGCACGTCTCCGCTTCCGGCGGTGGCCATTCCGGCATTGCCTGTGGGATTGATGAACACCCGTCCCGTCGGGGTGCAGATCATGCTGAAGTGCCCTTTGATGATGACATAGAGCTGCATCTTGATAGCCAGTTCGCGTCCTTTCGTCAGTCGGTCGTAGCTGTCGGTGCATTTGCCTACCAGACTTTCCAACTCTTTCGGATGCGGGGTGAGGATACTGTCCTGCGGAATATCCGAGATCCATTCGGGATGGTTGCCCAGGATGTTGAGTGCGTCGGCATCGAGCACGATCTCTCCGGGGTGATTGCGGATGAAAGAGCGCAAAGCTTCCGCCGTTTCTTCGTGGGTGCCCAGTCCGGGCCCCATGGCCAGCGTGTTGTATTCGTAGGTATTGATGGCTTTGGATACCCTGAGGTCGGATAAGTCGTGGCTCAGGATCGCTTCGGGCACGGTGCATTGCAGGATGTCGTTGTTCATTTCCGGCGTGTGGATCGTCAGTTTGCCCACGCCGCTCCTCAGGCAGGCTTTAGCCGCCAGGATCGTAGCTCCGGCCATGCCATACTGTCCGCTTACCAACAGCGTATGGCCCATGCTGCCTTTGTGTGCGAAAGGTTTGCGCGGTTTGAGCATATTCTCAACGTCCTGCTCTTCAGTCAGGGTTATGCTGCTGTCTATGGATGCCAGTCCTTCGGGATGGAGCCCGATATCGAGCGTTCTCACTTCACCGATGTAAGGCTGGTTTTCGGCAAAGAAGAAAGCCAGCTTGGGCAACTGCATGGTCAGTGTAAGATCGGCCCTAACGATGGCAGAAGGATTGTTGTGCGTATTGTCTTCTCCCATCAGTCCCGACGGAATGTCTATGCTGACCGTCGTAGCCGGACAGGAGTTGATCCTTTTGACCAGACCGGCATATCCGCCGTCCAAAGGTTTGTTGAGGCCGGTCCCGAATAGGCCGTCTATGAGAACGTCGGCTTTTGTCGTTTCCGGAAAAGAAAATTGTGAGGAGACTTCCGTGAACGTCAGCCCTTTGAGACCTTCTATTTTCTTTTTGTTGGCCAGACAGTCGTCGCTGAGCCGTCCGGTGATGTTGAACAAATAAGTCAGTACGGTATATCAGTCGTTGTGCAACATGCGCGACACGGCCAGTGAATCTCCGCCGTTGTTGCCAGGTCCGGCAAAAACGATGAACCGCCTGGTACGTCCCCAGTGTTTTTTCAGTTCAGTTACGAGCGTGCCGGCGGCACGTTCCATCAGATCCACCGACGAAACGGGCTCGTGGATGATGGTGTATTTGTCTAATTCTTTAAATTGGGCCGAGGTCAGTATCTTCATTCCGTTTATTCCATTATTCTTGCAGGATAGTCTGCGCCTTGCAAACTCAAAATAAAACCATCGTTTTCTTTCATAATTTTCCGAGTTTGCACTATCTTTGCACAAAATTAGCAAAAAGATATGGAAACACTTCAGATAAAAGATAAAAAAATTGCCGTATCGATACCGGAAGCGGAGATATTGAGGCAGGTAAAGCGTGTGGCCGGAGAAATCAATCGTGATTTGAACGGGAAAAGTCCTGTATTTCTGCCCATCTTGAACGGCTCTTTTATCTTTGCGGCTGATTTGATGCGTGAGATCACGCTTTGTTCCCGTATCTCGTTTGTGAAAGTGGCTTCTTATGCCGGTACGTCGTCTACCGGAGAAGTGAAAGAGATGATCGGCCTGAATATGGACATTACGGGATGCGATGTGGTCGTGGTGGAAGATATTATCGACTCCGGACTCACGATGAAACATATCGTGGAGATGCTGGAACGTCATCATCCCCATTCCATTTCCATCTGCACTTTGTTGCTCAAACCCAGCAATCTGAAAGTGGATCTGCACATTCCGTACAAGTGTTTCGAGATTCCGAATGATTTTATATTAGGTTATGGTTTGGACTATGACGGCTTCGGACGTAACACACGTGACATATATACCGTAGTGGAATGATCCTAGAGGAGTTCGTTCCGTGAGAAGAATGATTGTTTTATGTTCTATAAAAATTAAAGATGAAGAATATTATTATTTTCGGTGCCCCCGGTTCCGGCAAGGGTACTTATAGCGATGAGATTGTAGCTAAATACGGTTTGGAACATATTTCGAGGGGCGATGTGTTGCGCGCTGAAATCAAGAACGGTACGGAACTGGGCAAGATGGCCAAGGACTATATCGACAACGGACAGTTGATTCCGGACGAATTGATGATCGACATCCTGGCCAAGACCTACGATGAGCAGCCTAAGGGAAAAGGCGTGATCTTCGACGGTTTTCCCCGTTCCATCGCTCAGGCAGAGGCTTTGAAGAAAATGCTGGCGGAGCGTAAGCACGATATGGGAATGATGATCGAACTCGTGGTGGACGAAGAGACGCTGTTGGCCCGTTTGCTGAACCGTGCTCTCGAGCAGGGACGCGCCGATGACAATGAAGAAACCATAAAGAAACGTTTCGACGTATACCACAAGCAGACAGCTCCCTTGGCCGATTGGTTCGAGAAAGAGAAGCTGCGCCGTACTTTTGTATGGAAAGGTTCCAAGGAGCAGATGCTGGCTGAAATTTTCGACGCCATCGAAGCCGAAAACGAATAACGATATATGGCGGAATCCAATTTTGTCGATTACGTAAAGATCTATTGCCGTTCGGGCAAGGGCGGGCGCGGATCGGCGCATATGCGCCGCGCCAAGTATGTGCCCAATGGCGGACCGGACGGCGGAAACGGCGGCCGCGGAGGAAACATTTACCTCCGCGGCAATCGTCATTATTGGACGTTGCTCCATTTACGTTATGAAAGGCACATACTGGCCGGGCACGGTCAGAACGGATCCAAGTCCCGTTCGTCGGGCAAGGACGGGGAGGATAAGTATATAGATGTGTCTTGCGGTACGGTGGTCTATAATGCCGAAACGGGAGAATACATTTGCGATGTGACCGAAGACGGTCAGGTGGTGCTTCTCCTCAAGGGCGGACGCGGCGGATTGGGCAATTGGAATTTCCGTACCGCCACCAATCAGGCCCCGCGTTATGCGCAGCCCGGCGAGCCGATGCAAGAGCTGACGGTCATCATGGAGTTGAAACTTTTGGCCGATGTCGGTCTGGTGGGATTTCCCAATGCCGGAAAGTCTACCTTGCTCAGCGCCGTGTCATCGGCCCGTCCCAAGATTGCCAACTATCCTTTCACTACGCTTGAACCCAGTCTGGGCATCGTCTCTTATCGCGACGGACAGTCGTTCGTCATGGCTGATATTCCAGGCATTATCGAAGGAGCGAGTGAAGGGAAAGGACTGGGGCTGCGTTTCTTGCGTCACATCGAGCGGAACTCTTTGCTTCTGTTTATGGTGCCCGGAGATACCGATGACATTCGCCGGGAGTACGAGATCCTGTTAAAAGAACTGGCCACGTTCAATCCCGAGATGTTGGATAAACAACGGGTGCTGGCCATCACCAAGAGCGATCTGCTGGACGAAGAGCTTATCCGTATGCTTTCCGAGAATCTGCCCGAAGTGCCGCACGTGTTCATCTCGTCCGTTTCGGGAATGGGCATCGACTCCTTGAAAGACTTGTTGTGGAAAGAGCTGAACAGCGAGAGCAATAAGTTGCAGGCCATTACCGCACAAGTCAGGATCGTGCATCAGAACAAGAACCTGAACTTCTTGCAAGACGAGCTGAAAGCGATGGGTGAGGACGAAGATATCCAGTACATAGATGAGGACCAGATCGAGGACCTCGATGATTTTGAATACGAAGACGACGAGGACGATGAATCTTGAATACAGACTCGGCCGATGTACAAAACGAATTTGCTGACTTATGATTTAGGCCGCGGAGTTTGTGCTTTCAGCACGGAACGAAGCGGAGGATATAGTGTGGGACATTATGCCGCTTTCAACGCCAATGCTTATTGTGGGGACGATGAATGCAGCGTGCTGCTCAATCGGCATTTGTTATGCGACGATTTGGGGCTGGATTTTTCCCGTTTGATTATTCCTCATCAGGTACATGCCGACCGCGTGTGCCGTATCGATGAGGATTTCTTCATGCAAACCGAGGACGAGAAGAGGGATATGCTGGACGGAGTAGACGCCGTGATCACCCGTTTGTCCCAAGTTTGCGTGTCGGTGTCTACGGCCGATTGTATTCCTGTTCTTCTTTATGACGAGGCCCACCATGCCGTGGCGGCCGTACATGCCGGATGGAGGGGCACGGCGCGGCATATCCCTCAGGTCACTTTACAGGCCATGTCCGCGGCTTATGGCACCCGACCTTCCGACGTGAAGGCCGTGATCGGTCCGGGCATCTCGCAAGAGGCCTTTGAGGTGGGCGATGAAGTGTATGAGGCTTTCCGCAAGGCAGGTTTCCCGATGGAAGAGATCGCACGACATTATCCGGTTCAGGATGCGGAAGGAGGAGATCGGAAGAAATGGCATATCGATTTATGGAGAGCCAACGAATGGCTGTTGGTATCGGGGGGCGTGCCTGCCGACCGAATTCAGGTGGCCGGGATTTGCACTTATCTTCATTCGGAACGCTTTTTTTCCGCCCGCCGGCTCGGCATCTGTTCGGGGCGCATCCTGAACGGCATATTCCTGACAGAATAAAACTTCACTTCCTGATACGATGAAAAAGCGGATGACGATTTTGGCATGCAGTCTGTGCTTGGCCTTGGCCTACTCTTTTACGGAACTTCACGAGGACAAGGTCTCCTTTTCCCGTGCGGAACGGCGCATGTTGCACATCCCTACGGCCGGATTGTTTGCCGGAGGAGACTATTCTACCGTTTCTTCTGCTGATTTGAAGCGTGACGGATGGCGTTTCCCCGTTTCGGCAGGGATCTGTTTCACGCCTGAGTTCGAGCATCAAACCACAGGATGGTACATCATGTCGCCCGATGAGGAACATGAAGTGCAGGCAGCTATGGAAGGTGTGGTGCGTCTGGTACGTAAAACGGATTTAGGCAAGACCGTGGTGATTCTTCACCCGAACGGATTGGAGACCGTATATGCCCATCATGCCCGCACGCTGGTCAAGTCGGGCGATTACGTGGAGGCCGGACAGGCGATAGCGAAGGCCGGCGCCGACCATGGGAGTGTCTATACTTATTTCGGTATGATGGCGAACGGCATACCCTTGGATCCTTCTGTTTTTGTCAATCCCGACGTTTCGTTAAAGGACGGAGTGGTCCTGTTTCAGACAGACGGGCAAGGAGAGTTGCGGGCGTCGCGCTATGCCGCCGGGCAGATCAGCGAGCGGGAACCAGCTTTCGACAGGGTGCGCGGGATCGGAATCGTGGACACGGACCGTCCCTTTTCCGATCTGGAGCGTCGCCATGTGGCCGTGCCTACGCCCGGACTGTTCGACCATTCGTCTTCATTTACGCTGGATCTGGGTCGGGAGAAAAGGTTGGCTTATCCCTTGCCGGGAGCCAAAGTCATCAGTCCTTACGGGGGAAAGCGTAAGAACCATACCGGCACAAATCTGAAAACACGTCCGAAGGATAAGATCCGGGCCGTGTTCGACGGGGTGGTACGCTTTTCCGGAAAATATTCCGCCTATGGCAATATGATCGTGGTGCGGCATGCCAACGGACTGGAGACTTGTTACGCCCATAATGCGCGTAATCTGGTAGAGACGGACGACCGGGTGAAAGCCGGCGATGTCATTGCCACGGTGGGCCGTACGGGGCGGGCCACGACGGAACATTGTCATTTTGAGGTGCGCGTGAACGGTGTGCCTTTCAACAGCGACTATCTGTTCGACCATGCTACGGAGACGCTGAAAAATGTCAAACTTACTTTCAAACGCAAGGATAACGGTAGTATTTCCGTCAAGAGTCGTTAAGCCCCTGAGGTTTGTTTCTCCTCTACGGGCCGAGGGGGGGCCTTCGGCCGGATTTCCATCCGTCTTGAACCTGCGAAATCAATCTGCGGAAGAAAATTTTTCATTCTCCGCAGA
>JAJPYK010000138.1 GCA_021205005.1 Paraprevotella sp.
TTTGTTCATTTTATTTAGGCTTGTCTCCGGAAAAAACGTAACTTGCCGAAAATTTATCGAGGATATGATACGCACGTTCCATTCTAAAATCAATAAAAAGATGTTTTTGGGGTGTCTGTTACCCGGTACGGTGCTGGCTGTGTGTTTTTTCTGGATGAAACAGCCTGTGGCTGCCCTTTGCTTCATGGTATTTCTGGTGTTTGTGATCGAACGTCTCATTCATACGATGTATGTTTTCACGGATGACGGGCGTTTGTTCATCCACCAGGGCCGTTTTTCCAAAGACTGCAAGTTATGTCTGTCCGACATAGAAAAGGCGGAAATCATACGGGCCTCTTCATTGGCTTTTTTGAAGAACAGACATTCCGTGATGCTTACGATGCAGAATGGTTCGATCATATTCATCACTCCGTTTCCCGCCGAGGAATTTTGCAAGTACTTCGATAAGAAGAAGAAAGAGGCGACGACACAGTCTTTGTCTGCGGAGGAGGTATGAAGAAAGCTTTGAGGTTCTGGATCGGGATATGGGCGGCAATCCTTTGTTTGTCGTCGGCTTCGGCATCGGATTTTTCTGCGGGAAACGATGAAGGTCGTGAAGGGGAATGGAATCATGATATTCAATCCGGGTTGTCCGTGCTGTTGCAAGATGAATTGCTGTCGACATCCCAATTGGGATTGTGCGTATACGATCTGACCTCCGACACGGTGCTTTACGCCTATCAGGCCGGTCAGCGCATGCGTCCGGCTTCTACCGAAAAATTGGTGACGGCCATATCGGCGTTGTCCGAACTGGGCCGTACGTATCAATTCACCACCGGTTTGTATTATACCGGCAAGATCTGCGGCAATGTACTTCAGGGCTATGTGTATGTCAAAGGAGGATTCGACCCCCGTTTCGGTAAAGAAGATCTGACCGTGTTTGCGGATTCACTGAAGAATTTAGGCATCGATTCCATTGCCGGCAGTCTGTGTGCCGACGTGTCGATGAAAGACACCTTGCAATGGGGATGGGGTTGGTGCTGGGACGACGACATGCCGGTGTTGACGCCTTTGCTTTACAGAGGAAAGGCAGATTTCATGGAACGTTGGGGGCAGCTTTTGAACGATTCCGGCATCAGATATGCTTCCATGTGCCGATCCCGCTGTCCGCGGGAAGCCGTCTTGCTGGCCGTGCGCACTTGTCCGCTTGAGGATGTGCTTTTGCCGATGATGAAAGAGAGCAATAACCTCTATGCCGAGTCCGTATTTTATCAGATGGCGGCTTTTGGAGGTAAAGCCTATGCGTCTCGGAAAGAAGTTGTCCATTACATAGAGAACCTGATCAGCCGGATGGGATATGATCCCGGGAAATATCTGATAGCTGACGGAAGCGGAGTGTCGCTCTACAACTATCTGAGTCCGGAATTGGAAGTCGCTTTTTTGAAATATGCCTACCATTCCGCTGAAATCTATCCTTCGCTTTATGCTTCCCTTCCGATCGCAGGCGTGGACGGCACGCTGCATCGTCGCATGAAAACCGGAGCGGCCCGCGGGAACGTACATGCCAAGACCGGAACCGTGGAGGGCATATCTTCCTTAGCCGGCTACGCTACGGCATCCAACGGCCATGTTCTGGCTTTTTGCATGATCATGCAAGGAGTAGGTCATCAAAGGTCTGCGCAAGAATTTCAGGATCAAGTGTGCGAATTGTTGTGCCGATAGAAAAAACACGCTGTAAAAAGAGATTTTAAACCGGTTTTTTAGAACTTTTAATCCTTTGCAAAATAAGGCTTAAAAAGAATATATGAACCTTTGCGGTTGGTAAAGAGGCGAAGATATGAAGAGGACAATCTACGTCGTGATGATGCTTTCCATGTTTTTCTTCGTGGCGTTGGTTACGAAGAATAGATGGAAAAGCTGGATTTTACTCTCAGGAAAAGGCTTCTTGTGCCGAATCTTTTCATTCCGATACGGAATATTGGACTTTCAGTACTCCTTATTTTTTCTTCACTTGCAATTATATTGCTCCATTGTCTTTTGCCATAGACAATACGGGAAATGATGCGAATGGTTTTAAAAATATAATTGCCGGAGAGAAGTTTGCTCCATTTCATTACGAGCCCGATGGCGGAAATCGGTTTTTGAACCGAAGGCATGTGCTTCCCTATGATTCTCATAAGGAGAGGGATTACTATGTCTTTGCCCTAAGGCGTATCGTAGTATGAGGGAGTAGGGGGCTTTTCCCTGTTCAGCCGATATGTCTCGACAAGGTGAGAGGCTATATTGTTTTCTTTTCCGGCAGGTTCTTGCGCGAAGGGGAGAATGACAATGTCTTCCTTTATGGAGCCTAATAATAAATTTAAATATATATTCGAGAATGACGGATTTCACATTATTAACGGTCGTGGTGCTCACAGCCCTTGTGTTGGTTGCGGCAGCTTTGCTGATAGCGCGCGTGGCAGCTCCTCGTACGTTTAATCCGCAAAAGGGTGAACCCTATGAGTGCGGAATTCCGACGAGAGGAGAAACTTGGTTTCAATTCCACGCGGGTTATTACTTGTATGCCATCCTGTTTTTGATATTCGACATCGAAACAGTATTTTTGTTCCCATGGGCGGCCGTGGTTGGCAAGATCGGCGCCCAAGGATTGCTGAGCATCGTATTCTTTATTGTAGTGCTGATTTTAGGTCTGGCCTATGCCTGGAAGAAAGGAGCTTTGGAATGGAGATGAAAAGAAAGTTGCCCAAGATTAAGGACATGACGTCCGAAGAGTTCAAGAACAACGACTATCTGTTGCGTATGGTCGATAAGCTCAACCGCGACGGAGCCGGTATCATATTAGGTACGTTGGACGAATTGATCAATTGGGGGCGCAGCAATTCGCTGTGGTCGCTTACGTTCGGTACGAGCTGTTGCGCCATCGAATTCATGGCGTTGGGCGCAGCCCGCTACGACATGGCGCGCTTCGGTTTCGTGGTCACCCGTAATTCGCCCCGTCAAGCGGATATGATCATGGTGCTGGGAACGATCACTTATCGTATGGCTCCCGTCCTGAAACGTTTGTACGACCAGATGGCCGAGCCGAAATACGTGGTGGCCGTAGGCGGATGCACCATCAGCGGCGGCCCGTTCCGCAAAAGTTACCACGTTGTGAACGGGATCGACAATATCGTTCCCGTGGATGTGTATATTCCAGGTTGCCCGCCCCGTCCGGAGGCATTCTTCTATGGCATGATGCAGTTGCAGCGCAAAGTCAAGACGGAACGCTTTTTGGGCGGACGTAACCGCAAGGAGAAAACGAATGAAACAGATGAAAAAAAGGAAGCGTAAGTTATGACGGAAACGGAAGAAAAGATAAAGCAGTGGTGCGGAGCCGCCACTTTTGAGGAAGCGGGTGAGACCGTGGCAGTGATTCCCTCTTCGGAATTGGAAGCCGTATGCCTTCGTTTGCATGAGGACAAGACGGATCCGATGGATTACCTGCGCGATCTTGTAGCTGCCGATTACGGCGACAAGTTCAGCGTGTTCTATCAATTGGAAAGTTCTAAAACAGGGGCTCGCGTCATCTTGCGTACGGATACGGAAGGGCATGACGCACCTTTCCTCCCTACGGTCTGTCATTTGTGGAAAACGGCAGAGATTAAAGAAAGGGAAGCCTATGAATTCTTCGGGATTCGTTTCACAGGCCATCCCGACATGCGCCGCATTTTCTTGCGCGAGGATTGGAAAGGCTATCCCATGCGCAAGGACTATGATATGAATAGCAACCCGCTGAACATGGAGCATGAAGTGAATGCCGATGTGACGGAAGAATATGACCTGAAACCGGACGGAACTATATAAATGCACGAGAATGTGGTGTTCGATCCGGACGACTTTATCGTCAACATCGGTCCGCAGCATCCTTCTACGCACGGTGTGCTGCGTATGCGTACCTCTCTGGATGGAGAAACCGTGAAAAAGATCGACCCCATATTGGGATATATTCACCGCGGCATAGAAAAGATGAACGAGAGTCTGACTTATCCTCAGACGCTGGCATTGACCGATCGTCTGGATTACTTGAGTGCACACCAAAGCCGTCATGCGCTGTGTATGTGCATAGAAAAGGCCGCCGGTATAGAGATCTCCGAGCGTGCCCAATACATTCGTACGATTATGGACGAGTTGCAGCGTATAGATTCCCATTTATTGTTCTATTCCTGTCTGGCAATGGATATGGGTGCCCTGACTCCTTTCTTTTACGGTTTCAGGGAGCGCGAGATGATTCTTGACATATTCGAGGAAACCACAGGCGGACGTTTGATTCAGAATTACAATGTCATCGGGGGCGTGCAGGCCGACTTACATCCCGATTTCGTACGTAAGGTCAAGGATTTCATCGTTCATTTGCGGGGCATCATTCATGAGTATCATGATATATTTACCGACAGCGTAATAGCTCGCACGCGTCTGAAACAAATAGGTTTATTGTCGCGTGAAGATGCCATTTCGTTAGGTACGACAGGAGGCACTGGCCTAGCTTCCGGATGGGCGAATGATGTGCGCAAGCATCATCCTTATGCGGCGTACGACAAAGTGGACTTTAAGAAAATCGTATATCCTCACGGCGATTCGTTCGACCGCTATATGGTACGTATGGACGAGATCATGGAGTCTTGCCACATCATAGAGCAACTTATCGACAACATCCCTGAAGGTGAGTTCAAAGTCAAGACCCGTCCGATCATCAAACTGCCGGAAGGCGTGTTTACGGCGTCGGTCGAGGCCAGCCGTGGCGAGTTCGGTGTGTTCCTGATTAGCAAGGGCGACAAGTTCCCTTATCGTTTGCATTACCGTTCCACGGGTTTGCCCCTGGTGCATGCCATGGATACGGTTTGCCGTGGCGGTAAGATTGCCGATCTCATTGCTATCGGCGGTACGTTGGATTTTGTAATTCCGGATATTGATAGATAATACACAACACATTAAGGTATATGAATCAATCATTTTTAGATTATTACAGCTTGACGCCATTCACGGAGTGGATACATCGTACGTTGTGCGGCGTGATGCCCGAGAACTGGGCTGTCTTTGTCGAAGGAGTCGCGTTGGGTGTGGTCATCCTGTTGGCTTATGCCGTGTTGGCCGTGGTACTTATTTATATGGAACGTAGAGTGTGTGGTGCTTTTCAGTGTCGTATCGGTCCGAATCGCGTGGGTGGACGCGGCGGTTTGCTGCAAGTTCCTGCCGATGTATTGAAGATACTGACGAAGGAGATTATCCGTTTGAAAAGAGCCGACCACTTGCTTTACGAACTGGCTCCTTATTTGGTGATTCTGGCTTCCATCATCTCTTTCTCCTGCCTGCCTTGGAACAAGGGAGCGGAAGTGTTGGACATGCAGATCGGTATCTTTTTCGTTCTGGCGTCTTCCAGCATAGGAGTATTGGGTATCCTGTTAGCCGGATGGAGCAGTAATAACAAGTATACGATTATCGGCGCTGTCCGAAGCGGAGCGATGATTATCAGTTACGAGCTTTCGTTAGGCATTACGGTGCTGACCGTAGTGATATTAAGCGGCACGATGAGCATTAGCGGCATTGTGGAGAGTCAGGCCGGAGGATGGAACATATTCAAAGGACACATCCTGACGCTGGTGGCTTTCGTCATTTATCTGATTTCCGGTAATGCTGAGGCTAACCGTGGTCCGTTCGACTTGGCGGAAGCCGAGCAGGAATTGACGGCAGGTTATCATACGGAATATTCCGGCATGCACTTCGGTTTCTTTTATCTGGCCGAGTATTTGAATCTTTTCATTACGTCGGGGATTGCCAGTACGTTGTTCCTCGGAGGCTGGATGCCGTTCCATGTCTCGGGACTCGACGGTTTCAATGCCGTGATGGATTATATTCCGGGTATCGTATGGTTCTTGGGCAAGACATTTTTCGTGATCTTCCTGCTGATGTGGATTCGGTGGACGTTCCCTCGTCTTCGTATCGATCAGGTGCTGACCTTGGAGTGGAAGTATCTGATGCAGCTTTCGTTGTTGATCATGTTGTTGATGGTCGTGCTGAAAGTATTCGGATTGGTTTTTTAAAAGAGTAGAGCGATATGAGTAAATTCACAAAATATATCAAGAGATACTGGCGCAGTACGGAGAGCTTGGCCGGCGGTTTGGACACTTCGATGAAAGTGTTCTTGCGCAAGAAAGTGACGGAACAGTATCCTGAGAACCGTCATACGACGCTTTATATTCCCGAGCGTCACCGCGCGGAGCTGATGATGCCCCACTACGAACAGAACCATCATCATTGCATTGCTTGCGGATTGTGCCAGATGGCTTGTCCGAACGGTACGATTCATGTGGTTTCCGAGATGAGAGAAGATGCCGACGGAAAGAAGAAAAAAGTCCTGGTGAGATACGAATACGATTTAGGTTCGTGCATGTTTTGCCAGCTTTGTGTCAATGCCTGTCCGCATGGTGCCATACGTTTCACCTACGATTTCGAGAACGCCGTATTCGAACGTGAGAAACTCTTGCTCACGTTGAACAAAGCAGGTTCTTCTTTGGCGCCGGCTCCGGAGAAAAAAGTAAATCAGTAAAAGCTATTGTAACATGGAAATAACTCTTCAAGAAGTAGTTTTTGGAATCATCGCCTTGATGATGGCGGTTTGTTCGGTGCTTGCGGTGACTTCGGGCAAGATCCTACGTGCAGCCACGGCTCTGCTTTTCGTCCTCTTCGGGACGTCCGTTCTTTATTTTATGTTGGGCTATACTTATCTGGGCGCCGTGCAGTTATCTGTATATGCAGGGGGCATCGTGGTGCTTTACGTTTTCTCCATCTTGCTGACTCGTTCGGACAAGAATATGAACGAGCGTATTCCGCGCGGTCGGTGGTTTGCTGCTGCTGTGACCGTATTGGTAGGCTTTGTACTGACTCTTTTTCTGTTGTTTACCAACGGATTTGCCTTGAATTCCATACCTGCTTTGCAGGAATTGGATCCGGAGACGGTGGGCAAAGCCCTGATCGGTATGGGAAAATACCAGTTTGTTTTGCCGTTCGAAGTCGTCAGCGTATTGCTGTTGGCCTGTATGATCGGCGCTATCATGATAGCCCGTAAACGTTGATTTAAAAGGAAACAAGTTATGGATATACACGTAATTTCTTATTTGGTTTTAAGTACGGTCATGCTTTTTGCGGGCGTTTACGGTTTCTTTACGCGCCGTAACCTGCTGGCCACTCTGATTTCCGTGGAGTTGATGTTGAACGCCACCAATATCAAATTCGCAGGGTTCAACCGTTACCTCTTTCCCGGCGTGCTCGAAGGCCACTTCTTTTCGCTTTTCGGCATTGCCATTTCGGCAGCCGAGACAGCTGTGGCCATTGCCATCATGATCAACGTCTATCGTAATGTGCGCAACATCCAGACCGATGACATCAGCGATTTGAAAGGATGAGAGAGAGAATGTAATATGATAAAAGAATAAAAAAATATGGAATATACGATATTGATTCTCCTCCTGCCGATATTGAGCTTCTTGATATTGGCTTTGGCGGGCATGAAGATGCCCCACCGCGTGGCCGGTTTCATCGGGACCCTGTCGTTGGGAGCGGTCGCCGTGCTCAGCTACGTGACGGCTTACGGTTATTTCACTCAGCCCCGTTCGGCCGGCGGAACTTTTGCCACTTTGATGCCTTACAACTTCGAGTGGCTGCCGTTTACGCCGGCGCTGCACATCGATATGGGCATCTTGCTCGACCCGATTTCCGTGATGATGCTGGTGGTGATTTCCACCGTGTCGTTCATGGTACATATTTATTCGTTCGGATATATGAAAGGAGAGAAGGAATTCCAGCGTTACTACGCCTTTCTCAGCCTCTTCACTTTCTCCATGCTCGGTCTGGTCGTGGCCACGAACATTTTCCAGATGTACGTGTTCTGGGAACTTGTCGGCGTGTCGTCTTACCTTCTCATCGGTTTCTATTATACCAAGCCTGAGGCGATCTCCGCGTCCAAGAAAGCTTTTATCGTGACCCGTTTCGCCGACCTGGGCTTCCTGATCGGTATCTTGATTTACGGCTATTATGTGGGGACGTTCACTTTCGCTCCTGCTACCGAAAACCTGATGCAGGGCGCACTGATGTTGCCTTGGGCTTTGGGTTTGATGTTCGTGGGCGGTGCTGGTAAGAGCTCCATGTTCCCGCTCCACATCTGGCTGCCCGATGCCATGGAAGGTCCTACTCCGGTGAGCGCGCTGATCCATGCCGCTACTATGGTGGTGGCCGGTGTGTACCAGGTGGCCCGCTTGTTTCCGCTTTACATCGCCTATGCTCCCGAAACGTTGCACATTGTGGCCTATGTCGGTGCCTTCACCGCTTTTTATGCCGTTTCCGTGGCATGCGCACAAAGCGATATCAAACGTGTGCTGGCCTTTTCCACCATTTCGCAGATCGGTTTCATGATGGTGGCTTTGGGAGTTTGTACGGGCATGCCTTCGCATGAGGGCGGCTTGGGCAACATGGCCTCCATGTTCCATCTGTTCACTCATGCCATGTTCAAGGCCCTGTTGTTCCTCGGCGCCGGTTGCATCATCCACGCCGTGCACAGCAACGAGATGTCCACGATGGGCGGTTTGCGCAAGTATATGCCGATCACCCACATCACGTTCCTCATCGCTTGCCTGGCCATTTCCGGTATTCCTCCTTTTTCCGGTTTCTTCTCCAAAGATGAGATCCTGACGGCCTGCTTCGCTTTCAGTCCGGTCATGGGATATGTCATGACGTTCATAGCCGGTATGACGGCTTTTTATATGTTCCGTCTGTATTACGGTATTTTCTGGGGACGTGAGAATAAGGAACTCCATGCCGAGCACGTGCCGCACGAGTGTCCGCTTACGATGACATTCCCGTTGATGGTGCTGGCCGCCGTGACCTGCGTAGCCGGGTTCATACCCTTCGGTCATTTTGTGACCGGCGACGGTTTGTCCTACGACATCCATCTGGAGAGCAGCGTAGCCGTGACCAGTTGCGTGGTGGCCGTCATAGCCATTGCCTTGGCCACTTTCATGTATGCCCGCAGCAGTCAGCCTGTCGCCGACAGTCTGGCCCGCCGGTTCCCTCGTCTGCACGAGGCCGCCTACCGTCGTTTCTATATGGACGAGATCTGGTTGTTTGTCACGAAACGCATTATTTTCCGTTGCGTATCCACGCCTTTGGCTTGGTTCGACCGTCATGTGATCGACGGTTTCATGAACTTCCTGGCCTGGTCCACCCGTGCTTCGGGCGAGGAAGTGCAGCCTATGCAGAGCGGACGCATACAATCTTATGTGCTCTGGTTCCTGAGCGGCATCATCGTGCTGACTTTAATCTTATTGGCGGTATGATTAATCTTTAATGACGTAAATAGTAAAACGATATGAATATATTAAGTCTTTTCGTATTGATTCCCGCACTGATGATGCTCGGGCTGTGGATAGCCCGCAATGTCAACCAGGTGCGCGGGGGGATGGTGACCGGCGCATCCGCCCTGTTGGTGCTGGCTGTGGGGTTGGCCGTCACTTATTTGCACATGCGTGCCGGGGGAGCTTCCGGCGAGATGCTCTTCACCGACAGTGTGATGTGGTATGCACCCTTGCATATTTGTTACTCCGTCGGGGTGGACGGCATTTCCGTCGTCATGCTTTTGCTGAGTGCCGTCATCGTCTTTACGGGCACTTTCGCCTCATGGAAACTGAAGCCGCTCACCAAGGAATATTTTCTGTGGTTCACGTTGCTGAGTACGGGCGTGTTCGGCTTCTTCATCACCACGGATCTGTTCACCATGTTCATGTTCTACGAGGTGGCGCTCATCCCGATGTATCTGCTCATCGGCGTGTGGGGCAGCGGCCGTAAGGAATATGCCGCCATGAAGCTGACGCTGATGCTGATGGGCGGTTCCGCTTTTCTGCTCATCGGCATTCTGGGCATCTATTACGGGGCCGGTGCGCAGACGATGAACATACTCGACATTGCCCGCCTGCACATTCCGACAGCGATGCAGCATATCTTCTTCCCAGCCGTATTCCTGGGCTTCGGTGTACTGGGTGCGCTGTTCCCCTTCCATACGTGGAGCCCTGACGGTCATGCTTCCGCACCTACCGCCGTGTCGATGCTGCATGCCGGAGTATTGATGAAGTTGGGCGGTTACGGTTGTTTCCGCATCGCCATGTATCTGATGCCCGAAGGTCTGGCGGCATGGGGCGACTTCTTCTTGGTGCTGACCACGATTTCCGTGGTTTACGGAGCTTTCAGTGCAGTGGTGCAGACCGATTTGAAATACATCAATGCCTATTCTTCCGTAAGCCATTGCGGTCTGGTGCTTTTCGCCCTGCAGATGATGACGCGCACCAGTTGTACGGGTGCCATCCTGCAAATGCTGAGCCACGGCCTGATGACCGCCTTGTTCTTCGCCCTGATCGGTATGATTTACGGTCGTACGCACACCCGTGACGTGCGTCAGTTGAGCGGTTTGATGAAGATCATGCCTTTCCTTTCCGTAGGTTATGTCATAGCCGGTCTGGCCAATCTCGGTTTGCCGGGTCTGAGCGGGTTCATTGCCGAGATGACCGTGTTTGTCGGTTCGTTCGAGCATCCCGACTTTTTCCATCGCGCCTGTACGGTCATCGCCACGATGAGCATCGTCATCACGGCCGTGTACATCCTCCGCGTGGTAGGCAAGATCCTCTACGGTACATGCCGCAATCCCGAGCATCTGAAACTTACCGATGCGACGTGGGACGAGCGTTTTGCCGTGATTTGCCTGATCGTGTATGTGGCCGGTTTGGGTCTGGCTCCCTGGTGGGTGAGCGATACCATCAGTTTCAGCGTGGCTCCTATTGTTTCACATCTTAATATCTCCTGTTTGCCGTTATGAATAATTTATCAGCTATATTGTTCTTGCACGCCGAGTTGTCCTTGGTGCTGCTTCTGTTGATAGTCCTCCTGGCCGATATTTTCATGGGTCCGCTGCGCCGTCGCTGGCTGCATCCCGTGGTTTGCGTGCTGATGGTACTTCAGGTGATTCTCAATCTGACGCCGGATACGCGCGAACTTTTCGGCGGAATGTATATCAATACGCCTTTCACCTCCATCGTGAAGTCCATCCTTTCCGCCGGAACGTTGCTCATTTTCATCCAGTGCGGAGAGAGGATCAAGCGGAAAGACACGGAGTTCAAGCAGGGCGAGTTCTACCTGCTCACGCTCTCCACGCTTTTGGGTATGTTTTTCATGGTGTCGGCCGGTCATTTCCTGATATTCTACATCGGGTTGGAAATGGCCAGCATCCCCATGGCCTGCCTGGTGGCTCTCGACAAGTACTGCCATCACAGTGCTGAAGCCGGAGCCAAGTTCATCCTGAGTTCCATGTTTTCTTCCGCACTGTTGCTCTACGGTCTTTCCCTCATCTACGGCACGTCGGGCACGATGTATTTCACCGATCTGCCTGCCTTGTTGCAGGGTACGCCCTTGCAGCAGTTCGCTTTGGTGATGTTCATTGCCGGTATGGGCTTCAAGATGAGCCTCGTGCCTTTCCATTTATGGACGGCCGACGTGTATCAGGGCGCACCTACCGGCGTGACGGCCTACCTGAGTGGCATTTCCAAAGGAGCGGCTGCCGTGGCTTTGGCCGTCATCCTGCGTTTCGTGTTCCCCGCCATGCGTGAGGACTGGACGCTGGCCTTGGCCATTCTGTCGGTAGTCACCATTACGGTGGCCAATCTGATGGCCATTTTACAGAAAGATATGAAACGGTTCATGGCGTTCAGCAGTATTTCCCAGGCCGGCTATATTCTTTTGGGTGTATTGGCTGGTACCACTCAAGGGCTGGCCTCTTTGGTGTTCTACATCGCCGTTTATATCGTGGCCAACGTGGCCATCTTTGCCGTGATCAGCACCATAGAACAGCATACGGACGGTCTGACCGACCGTGACAGTTATCGCGGACTCTACCGCACGAATCCTCGCCTGACGCTCATCATGACGCTGGCTTTGTTCTCATTGGGTGGCATCCCGCCGTTTGCCGGATTCTTCAGCAAATTCTTTATTTTTGCTGCGGCTTTTGAAGAAGGCTGGTATCTGGTCGTGTTCCTGGCTTTGCTGAACACCATCATTTCGTTGTACTACTATCTGATGGTGGTCAAGGCCATGTACATCAGCGAACCGCTGACGGAGGACGGCAGTGTGGCCGTGGCTCCTTTGAAGAGTCAGGGGGGGGGCCGTCTGTGCCTGTTGATCTGCACCCTCGGCATTTGTCTTTTGGGCGTATGCAGCTTCTTCTACGAGGGCTTGTTCCTATGGGCTTCTTTATTGGGATAGGAGATTTTTTTCATAGCATTCCCATGCAGGCGCTGTAAGGCCCTGTGTGGGAATCTTTTTTTTTGGGGGGAAAAGAGTTTGACAGGCGGAAACGGCCTGTTTTTTCTGCGCCTGTTTTTCTGTCGTTCTGCGGAGAAAAATTTCTCGTTCTGCGCCGAAAATTTCATCGTTGTCCGCATGAAATTCCGCGTCCGACGGCTGTACTATTTTATTTTATTGTGAATCAGGAGAATATAATGGAAAGACAGGCTTTGTCCGGATACAAATGTTTCCTAAGATGTTTTTTGACAAAGCGCGGAAGGCGACTTCAGATCAGGTTGTTGTTGATGGCGTATGTCAGGGCCTCTGTGATGGATTTTACATCGAGACGTTTGAATAAGTTCCATTTGCAGGTCTTGATGGTGTTGACCGATTTGTGCACTTCTGCGGCGATTTCCGTCATGGTATGTCCTCTGGCGGACAGGATCAGGATGTCCCGTTCCAGTTCATTCAAGGTGGGAGTTCTCCTCCGGATCCATTCGTGGCCCTGCATATCATATTCATCATACGTGTGGTTGTCCGCGTGTTGTATGATGGCGTGCCCCGGCCCTTTTCTGGCGGGAAGTTGCATGGTGCATAAGGCTATCCAGACGTTGCCGTTGGGAGTAAGCATAATCGGTCGTAGTTTATGGTTGACGAGCGTCTTTTTCCCGTTACAGACCAAGTGGAGATTATAGCTTAATATGCTGCTTTTCCGCTTTTCGATAGGGAGTGTCCGGAAGAGTTCCCTGCTTCTTTCATTAATTTCCAGCAATATCTGCCGTTCTTCCTCCGGAATATGTTGCAAATAGGTTTCATAGTGAATTTCTTGTATACCGTTTGTATTCTCTCCGCACAACTCATAGAGTTTCGGAAATACTTGCAAGAAGTCCCCTTTTAAATGATCAAAGAGGTAAAGGCCTTGGTTGAAGTTTTGAGAAATTTCCTTGACGGCATCCACAATACATTTGTTTTTTTCAAATTCTTCTTGTGTGATTTCAGGAAAAGAATGGGGCAGTTTGAAATAATGCTCCATATTCACGGTATTAGTT
>JAJPYK010000055.1:0-1233 GCA_021205005.1 Paraprevotella sp.
TTCTTCCAATGTCTTTTCCTGATGATTGATGCCGAAAAAGATTTGGATTATTTCCCTTTCACGCTACGAAAAGGTAGACAGGGCGCGATCTATCTCGCGCGAAAGCGATTCGTCCACCAGCGTACGGTCCGCCATCGGCGAATCATCGTTCACCAACACGTCCAACAAACTGTTGTCCTCTCCTTCCACAAACGGAGCATCCACAGAGATATGGCGCCCGCTTACTTTCAAGGTGTCGGAAATCTTATCTACCGGAATCTCCAATTCATCGGCAAGTTCCTCCGGACTCGGACGGCGTTCGTTCTCTTGTTCAAATTTGCTGAATGCTTTGCTGATCTTATTCAAGGAACCGACTTGGTTCAGGGGCAAACGAACAATACGGCTCTGCTCCGCCAAAGCCTGAAGAATGGACTGACGAATCCACCACACGGCATAACTGATGAACTTGAAACCTCGCGTCTCATCAAACTTCTCCGCAGCTTTGATTAAGCCCAAATTGCCCTCATTGATCAAGTCGGGCAAGCTCAAGCCTTGATTTTGATACTGCTTGGCTACGGAAACGACGAAACGCAGGTTTGCACGCGTCAGTTTTTCGAGTGCAACACGATCACCTTTACGAATACGCTGCGCCAATTCTACTTCTTCTTCTACGGGAATCAGGTCTTCGCGCCCGATTTCCTGCAAATACTTTTCTAACGAAGCGCTCTCGCGATTGGTGATACTTTTGGTAATCTTTAACTGTCTCATTCTCCTACTACATATTAAACGCACAAAGTTACTTAAAAAAGCTGGATTAATCCGTAGGAAATAGCATAAATATTAATCGGTCTACCTGAAATCTGCATTTTTATCGGCCCGGAGTGTATGCTCCGTCGATTCCAACCGGAGCGGTCCTCATTCCGCGGTTCCCAATTTCGGTATGGGCGGGAGAACAGTATCGGGATTTAATCCGCTCTGATTCTCATCTGTAGCTGATATGGGCCGATTTCAGGATTCCGTAGGCTTCGGATGACGTCGTCTGTTATTTATTACTTACAAAATCGGCATATTCTTCTCTTTTTCGGCAAAATAAAATCCCCGTTTTCTACATCTCAGGAATATTTTTGGATACAAAATTTCACATACCGTCTCCTTTTCCCTTTGCGTTTTAAACAAAAATAGGAATTAATCCATATCAAAAGGGGCAGCGTCTGGAGCAGAAAAAACTTTTTTTCTCCGCATATCGACGTGCCG
>JAJPYK010000055.1:1243-3977 GCA_021205005.1 Paraprevotella sp.
TGCCGATCACCGCACGTCGGCCGAAACATCTCCTGAGAACGACTGAAAAATGAACTTACAAGGCCTGTTTTTCCTCTAAACGGGACATATCCACAGGCTTATGATAAATGACAATTTGTCCCGTAAATAAGGTGTTTTCCTTACTCATACCCATTGAATATACGCTCTTCTCCATTTCATTCCGCCCCAAATGCAAAAGAAAAAGCGGATATTTCGAACAAACCGTTTGCGGAAAAACTTATGAGAATCGCATATTTTATCACGCATTCATCCCCGCATGCAAATAACGGAATCTCGCGGAACGAAGACGGCATTAGGGGATACAAACGCGACATTTTAATTCGTGCGTTTGCCGATGGATGACGAATGACCTTCTCCTCTCCGACAAGGAACGGCATGCACAAACGGCCGAAACCGGGAAAACAAAAAAACGGCGTAAGTCAAACCTTGGCTGACCTACGCCGTTTCTTTATAAGCAAACCGTCTGCTCCGGTCTGTTAATCCTTATCAAGTTCCACTACCGCGCTTCTCAACTTACCGCTCTGCGTCATGGCACGAATCCACAACGTGCGGTCGGAAGAACGGTTGGCCTCTTTCACTATCTCGTTAAAGTCGTCCATTGTTCTCATCGGCTTATCGTTAACCTGCAAGATGATGATACCTTTCGTAATGCCGGCATCGGCCATCTTACCCTTCTTCACGGCTACCACTTCAAGACCGTAAGGCAAGTTCAGTTGCTTCTTCGTTGCATCGTCTACCGGTTTCATCGCAGCGCCGAACTGATCCATATCCAGTTGCTCCAAAACTTTGGTAGTTCCCTGTGCATTACGCAATACGGCACTGGCAGTCTCTTTCTTCTTGTCGCGGATATAGGTGAGTTTCACTTTGTCGCCCGGACGCAGCATGCTCACGGCCTCCTGCAATTCAGCCATCTTGGTTACTTCCTTGCCGTTGATGGCCGTCACCACATCACCCTTACGCAAACCGGCTTCGGATGCCGTGGTGTTGTCAAGCACTTCCGCAATATAAACTCCGTTCACCGTACCTAGATCCACATCGCGTCCGGCTTCTTTTTCCGAGTCGATGAAATTGGATACATCGCAACCCTTGACACCTAATTGTGCCCGTTGTACGACGCCGAATTCTTTCAGGTCGGATACAACTTTATTCATGATCGTCGTAGGAATGGCAAAACCGTATCCCGTGTAAGAACCCGTCTGAGAATAGATCATGGCGTTGATGCCCACCAATTCGCCACGCGCATTGACCAATGCTCCGCCGGAGTTACCCCGGTTGATGGCGGCATCCGTCTGGATGAAGCTTTCTATCGAGTTGGCTCCCATCGAACGCGCCTTGGCACTGACAATACCGGCCGTTACCGTAGAAGTCAGGTTGAAAGGATTACCCACGGCCAATACCCATTCGCCTAATTTCAGTTTATCGGAATCTCCGATGGGCAGCGTCGGGAAGTTCTTGCCTTCGATCTTGATCAAAGCCAAGTCGGTCTGCTCATCCGTACCGATGATACGCCCTTTGAACTCCCGGTTGTCGTTCAACTTCACCAGCAATTCGTCGGCGTCGTTCACCACATGATTGTTCGTGACGATATAACCGTCCGAAGAAATGATCACGCCCGATCCCGAGCCTTCGCGTTTAGGTGTCTGCACCTGACGGCGTTGCGTTCCTCCGCCTCCGCCGAAGCCGAAGAAGTCTCCGAAGAAATCAGAGAACGGATCCTGCATGTCCACGGTTTCCGTCTTACTGTTCGTCGTCACCTTTATATATACTACGGCATTGACCGAACTTTCTGCCGCGGCGGTCAGGTCAACCAGCCCCGACGGAGCCGCCGAGGATTGCGCCCTGCATGGCGACTCGATGCACCCCATGATGCAAAAACTCCCGATGAACAGCGCGGCTGTTCCTAATACTTTTTTCGTTGTCTCTCTCATTGTTTCTGTTTTCATATATGATTAGTATTGTATATTCCCGTGTTTGTAACAAACTCACACAAAAGTAACGCCAAAGCCTTAATGACGTACACTGTCATAGTGCTTTTTGCTATCTTTTAACGGAGAAATCTTGCGCATTAACAGCACTTAAAATCAGGATATTCCTTTTTTACATTCGTTGACCCAGATTTTGTCAGCTCGAAAAAAAGACGTACTTTTGCCGTATAAAAGCAGTAGGCCGGCTTGCCGCTGCCGGTTCATGCCGGGAGAGGAAAGTCCGGGCAACACAGGGCATTCCGCTTCTTAACGGGAAGTAGCTCGCAAGGGTTAGATCATGCAGAAGAAAACAACCGCCGCCCGCAAGGACGGTAAGGGTGAGAAGGCGGGGGTAAGAGCCCACCGGCCGGATGGCGACATTCGGGCCGTGCATTCCGGAAGTTGAAAGTTCGCGTATACCGGCGTCACCAGAGAGGGCTGCCCGCCCGAGCCGGAGGGTAGAACGATGGAGCCTTGCGGCGACGCAAGGCCTGGATAAATGGCAGGCACTCCGCCTCGTGCGGAGCACAGAACCCGGCTTACAGGCCCACTGCTTTTTTTCAAAATGCCTCACCACTAAACCTGAAATACTTATACCGTTCAACTTTCATCAATTGGAGTTTTTCTTCACCCACAAGATCTGGTTCATCAATGAAGAAAAGTTCTCGCCCTGCAAACGATACGCCTTTAACGCCCTGCGTAAAATGGTGCTCACCATTGAATGTTATATGTCAAAACACTGGTGTTAA
>JAJPYK010000055.1:3987-8570 GCA_021205005.1 Paraprevotella sp.
CTTTCGCCCTGACCTATTCCACCATATTGGCCACCGTACCCATATTGGCCATCGTGTTTGCCATCGGAAAGGGATTGGGCTACGGTTCGATCATAGAAGGAAAGATCAAGGAAAACCTGAGCGTCAACACCCAGTTTGCCGATGCGATACTCAGCTTCATCAATTCCTACTTGAACCATACGCAAAGCGGCATCTTCATCGGATTCGGTCTGCTCTTGTTGCTGTACACCGTCATCCAACTGACGGCCAACATCGAAGTGGCCCTGAACAGCATCTGGCGGGTAAAGAACCAGCGTTCCATCTACCGGCAGATTACGGACTACATCAGTGTGTTTCTTCTTCTGCCCATTGTGATCAAAGTCATCAGCAGCCTTTCGATCTTTTTGGCCACCATCGACGAAGACTATCCCAATTTCATGGTGCTCAGTACGACGGCAAAAGGCATCATCACCCTGTCGCCCTATGCCCTGAGCGGTCTGCTCTTCACGCTGCTCTATACGTATATGCCCAATACGGACGTCCGTTCCCGTCATGCCGTCTTTCCGGGCTTCATCGCCGGCACGGCTTTCCAGTTCCTGCAATACTTCTACATACACTCGCAAATCTGGGTATCCAGCTACAATGCCATTTACGGTTCGTTCGCAGCCCTCCCGATGTTCATGCTTTGGGTGAATTTCTCGTGGATCATCTGCCTGTTCGGCGCACAATTATCCTATGCCAACCAGAATCTCAAGAGCTATTATTACATCAAGGATATTCACAAGATCAGCCGGAGTTATCACGATGTATTGCTCATCCTCATCATGTCGAAAGTATGCAAACGTTTTGAAAAAGGCATGGAATCCTATACGCTCCAGGGACTTTCTGTGGAAACCCGCCTTCCGGTCGGCGTGATCAGTCTGCTGACTGACGAACTGAAACAGATGCACCTGTTGGCTTTTGAAGGCACCAATCCGGACGACGTATTGCGCTTCACGCCGGCCGAGGATATCAACAGCCTGAGCATATCCCTGTTGCTGGAACGTATGGACAATTACGGAGACAAGTTCACTCCGGCTGCCATCCATCGGAACAACACCGAATGGGAAACCATCCGGAACTTACGCGCACGATATATCCGCAAGTCGGATACGACTTTGCTCAAAGACCTTTAGACAGAGGTGCATAAAAAAGCAGGTTGGCCGGGGAACCACTCCGTCAACCTGCTTTTCCTATATATTTTTCCTGCGTCGGACGCTACCGGACTGCGTTCAGGCCGCGTACGTCCTGCAACGACGCGCCGGAGTTCTTCTTTTTTTATTCATGCAAAAGCGCAGCCATTCGGCTCAGATATTTGCCGACGATGTCGAATTCGAGATTGACAACCGATCCCGGCCTGAACGTATGGAAATTCGTATGTTCGTAGGTATAAGGAATGATACAGACTTGGAATGTGTTTTTTGTGGGATGGCATACGGTCAGACTTACGCCGTTCACGGTCACCGAACCTTTGTCCACACAGAAATAACCTCTCTTCACCATGTCCGCATCAAAAGCATGCCGGAAAGTATAGACATGGCTTCCTTCAGTGTCTTCCACCGACAGACATTCGGCCGTTCCGTCTACGTGGCCTTGCACGATGTGACCGTCCAGACGTCCGTTCATCAACATGGAACGCTCCACATTAACCTCGTCTCTCACTTTCAGCAGCCTGAGATTGGAGCGGTCGAGCGTTTCTTTCATGGCCGTCACGGTGTACTCCCCGTTTTGAATGCGTACCACAGTCAGGCACACGCCGTTATGGGCCACGCTTTGGTCTATTTTCAATTCATCCACAAACGAACATTTCAAAGTGAAATTCACATTTTCCTGCTCTTTCTCGATGCCGGTCACCCGTGCACACTCTTCAACTATTCCTGAGAACATAATCCTATTTTGTTTTTTTATTCTTCGAATTCAGGTTCAAATATACTCTTTTTAGTAGATATATTCGGCATTTCGGTCGAAAAAAAGCCCCCTATGGTACAATTTATTTCCCTACTATGCCGATAATTCGTAATTTTGTAAAGCATAAAAAGAGTATCTTCATGAGTTACAAGAATTATCTGATGTACGCCGCATGCTTGTTCGAGGCCATAGCAGCCTATGGGCAAGATTCCACCACATGGTCGTTACAACAATGTATCGACTATGCCCTCACCCATAATATCCAGTTGAAACAGAACAAAATCACGGAAGAACAGGGTGCAGTCGACTTGACGCAAAAAAAGGCAGAGTTGTTTCCCAGTTTGTCGTTCAGCACAACGCAAACGGTCGACTATCGCCCGTTGCAGAAGACAGAGACCAATATCGTAGCCAACGGCATCGCCAACAGTTCGTCGAACAAACGGACCGAAAACGGAAGTTACGGGCTGAATGCCTCATGGACCGTATGGAACGGCGGTATCAACCGAAAGAATATACAAGCCCAAAAGCTTCAGAATCAGATTTCGGCGCTCACCACCCAGACCACGGCCAATACCATACAAGTACAGATCGCCCAATATTACGTACAGATCCTGTATTCGAAAGACGCGTTGAAAGTGGACAGTTTCATGCTGAATACAGCACAAAGCCAGTACGACCGCGGAAAGGAAATGTATGATCAGGGGCAAATTTCAAAAGCCGACCTGACTCAATTGGAGTCTCAGGCAGCCAGTGCACAATACGACTGCGTATCCATGCAGACCCAAATCGCCGACTATAAACGTCAGTTGAAAGAGTTGCTCGAAATTACGGATGAGAGTACATTCGACGTATCCGGTATCGGAGCCAGCGATGACGCCACGATGCAACTCATTCCGAATATGAACGAGGTATACCAGAAGGCATTGGCCTCGCGCCCTGAGATACAGAGCAGCAGACTGAGCATAGATGCCGCCGCCCTCAACATCGACATTGCCAAAGCGGGGTGTTATCCTTCTATTTCGCTGACTGCCGGTATCGGCGACAGTCACTATTCGGGAAGCCGCGAGTCGGCCGGAGAACAAATGCGTCAGAACCTGAGCGCGTCGGCCGGAGTTTCACTGTCCATCCCGATTTTCGATAACAAGCAGAACAAAACCAACGTACAGAAGGCCAAGCTCAGCAAGCAAGACAGCGAACTGCAACTGCAAGATCAGGAAAAGAAATTATATAGCACGGTGGAAGAATACTGGCTTAATGCCTACAATAATCAGCAAAAATACGTAGCAGCCACATCTAAAGTGAAAAGTGCACAAGACAGCTACAATCTTTTGGATGAGCAGTTAAAAAACGGACTCAAAAACATTGTGGAATTGATGACAGGACGCGACGAACTGCTTAGCGCACAACAAGATCGTCTGCAAAGTAAATACAACGCCCTGCTCAATATCCAACTCCTCAAGTTCTATCAAGGAGAAAATATCAACCTGTAATCCATCACATACTCAAATATGAAAAAGAAAAAGATTATCATCGCAGCCGTCATCGTCATCATCGCTGTCATCATCGCGGTGATCGTATGGCCGAAAGAAAGTTCCCCGGTACAGTTTGAAACGACAGAAGTGGCCCCTGACACATTGAGAAGCAGTGTAACAGCCACGGGAACCATCGAACCGGTGACCGAAGTGGAAGTCGGTACGCAGGTATCCGGCATCATCAGTAAGATCTACGTAGACTACAACAGCGTAGTGAAGAAAGGAGAAGTGATCGCCGAATTAGACAAAACAACCCTGAACAGCGAATTGAACAGTGCCAAAGCGAACTTGGCCAGTGCAAAAAGCGAATTGGACTATCAACAGACCAATTACAACCGCTATAAAAAATTGCAGGAAAAGGGACTTATCAGCTCCAACGACTATGAAACGGCCTATCTGAACTACCGTAAGGCTCTTGAAACTTACAATACCAATAAAGAAAGCGTGAAAAAGGCCGAGACCAACTTGGAATATGCCACCATCACCTCGCCTATCGACGGAATTGTGCTGAGCCGTGAAGTGGAAGAAGGACAGACCGTAGCGGCCAGCTTCGAAACTCCGACGCTCTTCACCATAGCCAAAGACCTGACCGATATGCGTGTCATCGCTAACATAGACGAAGCCGACATAGGCAACGTGAGAGAGGGACAGAACGTAACGTTTACCGTAGACGCCTATCCCAACGACACCTTTTTAGGTCAGGTGACACAAGTACGTCTGGAAGCCACGGGTACCGACAATGTCATCACTTATGAAGTCGTTATCTCTGCTCCCAACAACGATCTGAAACTGAAACCCGGTTTGACTGCCAACGTTTCGGTAAACACATTGGAACGTACCGGCGTACTGAGTGTGAAAGCCAAAGCCCTGCGCTTCCTGCCGACTAAAGAAACGGTGGGTAAGTCCTATAAGATTGTAGACACGAACGGCAAAAATAAACTTTGGACACTTGAAGGTAACGTCCTGACTGCACACAGTGTGAAGATCGGCGATACAGACGGTGTTCGTACCGAAATTCTGGGCGGAATCAGCAAAGGTACAAAAGTCATCCTGTCCATGTCCGAAATAACGGAAAACGAATCGGATTCACAAGAGGACTCCAGTCCGTTCCTGCCCCAGCCCAAA
>JAJPYK010000055.1:8580-13332 GCA_021205005.1 Paraprevotella sp.
ATCCCAAACAGAAAAAAGACAAGAAGTAACGTCTAAAACGAGATCCAGACATGGAAGGTAACGAACCGAAGAAAGTAGTCATAGAGCTACAAAACGTCAAACGGAACTTCATCGTCGGAGATGAAGTGGTGCACGCTCTTCGTGGCATATCGTTCAAGATATACGAGGGTGAATTCGTCACGATTATGGGTACGTCCGGCTCAGGTAAATCCACGTTGCTGAATCAGTTGGGCTGCCTGGATACTCCGACTTCCGGTGAATACATCTTGGATGGCGTACATGTGCGTACCATGAGACGCAGTGAACGGGCGGTGTTGCGCAACCGAAAAATCGGGTTTGTGTTCCAAAGCTACAACTTATTGCCCAAAACGACAGCGGTAGAAAACGTGGAACTTCCCCTCATGTACAATTCGTCCGTATCGGCCAAAGAACGCAAAGAAAGGGCTATTGCCGCCCTTGAGATGGTAGGTCTTGGCGATCGCCTCTATCATAAGTCCAATCAAATGTCCGGAGGACAGATGCAGCGCGTGGCCATCGCCCGTGCTTTGGTCAACAATCCGGCCGTTTTGCTGGCCGATGAAGCCACCGGAAATTTGGATACACGCACTTCATTTGAAATTCTGGTGCTTTTTCAAAAACTTCATGAGATGGGCCGCACCATTATCTTCGTGACGCACAATCCCGACATTGCCCACTATTGCAGTCGCAATATTACCTTAAGGGACGGACAGATACGCGAAGATGTGGAGAACCCTCATGTATTGTCGGCAGCAGATGCGCTGGCCCAACTTCCCATACCGCAGGACGACTAACATATAATAAGGAATATGAATACGACCAATCTTTTCAAAATAGCATTTAAGGCCATTGCGTCCAATAAACTGAGGTCTTTCCTGACGGCATTAGGTATTATCATCGGTGTGGCCTCCGTCATTGCCATGCTGGCCATAGGACAAGGCTCCAAGCGCAGCATACGCAAACAAATCTCCGAAATGGGCTCTAATATGATTATGATACACCCGGGAGCAGATATGCGTGGCGGCGTACGACAGAATGCAGACGATATGCAGACGCTGAAATTGGCGGATTATGAGAGTATCCGCGATGACTCACATTATCTGTCGGCTGTCAGCCCCACTGTGGATTGCCGCGGACAATTCATCAACGGTAATAACAATACCCCGTCTACCGTATACGGTGTCAACGAAGACTATCTGACAATCAGGCAACTAAAAGTAGAAGACGGCGACTTCTTTACCGAACAGGACATTAAGACAGCGGCTAAAGTCTGTGTGTTGGGAAAAACCGTGGTGGACAATCTTTTTCCCGACGGAAGCGCCCCCGTAGGGAAAGTGATCCGTTTCAATACCATCCCGTTTCGCGTAGTGGGTGTATTGAAATCCAAGGGATACAACTCGATGGGGATGGACCAGGATGATTTGGCTTTGGTTCCTTACACAACTGTAATGAAACGCATCCTTGCCATTACTTATCTACAAGGCATCAACTGCTCTGCTATAACTGAAGGTGCTACAGACCAGGCCATTGACGAGATCACGTCTATCTTGCGCAAGAATCATAAGTTGAAAGATGCGACGGAAACAACCGAAGCCGACCAGGACGACTTTACGATACGAAGTCAGGAAGAAATCGCTTCGATGATGAACAGTACGATGGATTTGCTGACCATTCTATTGGGAAGCGTAGCCGGAATATCCCTTGTTGTAGGAGGCATCGGCATCATGAATATCATGTATGTGTCCGTAAGTGAAAGGACAAAGGAGATAGGTCTCCGCATGTCTGTAGGCGCACGTGGAATCGACATTTTGAGCCAATTCCTTATTGAAGCGGCTATTTTAAGCATTGTGGGCGGTCTCATCGGCGTTTGTTTAGGCATTGGATCCGCTTATGTGATCAAAGCAGTAGCCAACATGCCCGTCTTCATCCAATGGTGGAGCATTGTAATGAGTTTCGGTGTCTGTACGTTCATCGGGATATTCTTTGGATGGTATCCGGCCAAGAAAGCCGCCAATATGGATCCTATCGAAGCCATCAGATACGAATAAGCATGAAGTGGAGGCCTAATTTTAAGCATTCTCAAGAACTGATCATCCATGTCTTTGCATGGGTGTTCTTGTTCTGCCTCCCACCCATGCTTATGGGACGAATCAACGAACGTCCGGGACAAGAGGAAATGTTCCGTATGATGGGACCGCCTTTGGCCATGGCCATGGTATTCTACCTAAACTATTTTTGGCTTATCCCCCGTTTTTTATTCAAGAAACAGTCCAAGACTTATATCTTGTGCAATTTCGTGTGTTGTGTAGGCATGTTGTTCTTCACCCACTTTTGGTTTACTTGTGTCAATTCTTATTTTCACATTCCTCCTCCCCCGCCCCAACATGACCATTCGGACAACCTGGAAGAAATTATCAGAGCTTCAGGTTTTATTCTGTTCAGACTTCGCGACCTTATCATGTTCGGACTGGTCGCCGCATTAGCCGCCTTGATCAGCATAAGCAAGCAGTGGCATGCGGCGGGATTAGGACGTCAAAAGGCTGAATTACGTCGTATCGAAGCCGAGCTGAAGAACCTGCATAACCAGGTCAATCCTCACTTCCTCTTGAACACACTGAATAACATCTACGCCCTAATTGCATTTGACACGGAGAAAGCACAGCAGGCCGTACAAGACCTTAGCCGTTTGCTACGTCATCTGCTTTATGACAATAATCAGGACTTCATCCCCTTGAACCGTGAGATGGAATTCCTGCACAACTACGTAGCGTTGATGAAAATCAGGCTGTCCACGAATGTCGATTTGCAGTTTAACATTGATGTCCCCAAAGAGAACTCCGTCGGCATAGCTCCCCTTATCTTCATTTCGCTGATAGAAAACGCATTCAAACATGGTATCAGCCCGATTCATCCCAGTTTCATCCACATCAGGATCTATATTCCGAAGCCTGGCTTGCTGACGTGTCACATAGAAAATTCTTATTTCCCTAAAAAGCGGAACGACATCAGCGGGAGCGGCATCGGACTGGAACAGGTGCAAAAACGATTAGACCTGATTAACCCTGGTCAATATGAATGGACGAAAGGATGTAACCACAATGCTACGGTTTATACCTCAGTACTCACTTTACACACCACCGATTTATGACTTTGAAATGTGCAATCGTAGATGACGAACCATTGGCACTGGATCTCATGGAAAGCTATGTGAGAAAGACTCCGTTTCTTGAACTCTGCGGTAAATACAATAGTGCTGTCCTGGCCTTGGAACAAATCCGGGACAAAGACATAGATTTGATCTTCCTGGATATTCAAATGCAGGAACTTAACGGGTTGGAACTGTCCAGGATCCTGCCTCACGACATCCGCATAGTCTTCACCACGGCATTCGATCAATATGCCATCGACGGCTTCAAGGCCAATGCTGTCGACTACCTGCTCAAGCCCATCAATTATAACGAATTCCTTACCGCTGCTCATAAGGCCTTGGAATGGTTCGAATTGAAACGGAAAGCAGAATCGGATTCTTCAGAACGGGATGAGTTCATTTTTGTAAAGTCGGACTATAAACTTATACAAGTCCGTCTGGATGATATTCTATATATAGAAGGACTGAAAGACTATCTGAAAATTTATACGGAAAACGATTCACGTCCCATCTTGACACTCATCAGTATGAAAAGTATGGAGGAACGGCTGCCTTCCCCACGTTTCATGCGCATCCACCGTTCATACATTGTACAAATGAACAAGGTGAAAACGCTGGATAAAGGTCAGGTCGTCTTTGGCAAAACGCGCATTCCGATCTCGGATACCTACAAGAACGACATTACGGCCTATTTGAATAAATACACGCTATAAAAGGTACAAAAATGACTAAAACAAGATGGTGCAACACCTGACATTGCCATTCTTTTATTAATTTTGCGCAGAACTTAAAAAAGATCATATCCATGAGAAAAATTCTGTTATTATTGTTATGTGTGCCGATGCTGGTCTTTGCAAAAGAAAAAAGAGACGATAGCAAATATTTGGTCGGCGCAGTGCCGGAAGTGAATGGACAAGTACTATTTCAGCAAACATTCGCCGTGAAAAATAAGAGCAAAGATGAAATATACCAAGTCATGAAAGCTTACCTCGGGCAAATGATGAAAGAAGAAAATCAGATGAAAGGAACCAAAATGGCCATGGAAGATTCCGTTGCAGGTACTTTGGTGGGACGTTTTGAAGAATGGATGATATTCAAAAAGAAACCTTTCGTATTGGATCGCACTCGCTTCCGTTATTTGCTTACTGTTCAATGTTCCGAAGGGAAATGTCACATGGAGCTGACGCAAATCAGCTATTATTACGAAGAGGATCTGGATGGTAGCAATGGACGCACTTATCGTGCAGAGGAATGGATCAATGACGCCAATGCTCTTAATAAAGCCCAAACCAAATTGCTATGGGGCAGCGCTAAATTCCGCCGTAAAACGGTAGATCGTGTGGAGGAGATCTTCACAGGTGCGCGTGATGCTTTCGAGAAACCTATCATCGAACAACAAAGGAAAGCCACGGAATTGATTGATTAATCGTTATAGATAAAAGTACAGTAAGGGTGCATTCTAAGGAAACAAGGAATGCACCCTATTTTTATTTGGTGATTTGTAGACCCACCTTGCCACTTAAGATTCGGCAGAAAGATACTGTTTCTTTGAGTGTGTCTGATTGAAGGCACAAAAAAGGGACCTG
>JAJPYK010000157.1:0-5188 GCA_021205005.1 Paraprevotella sp.
GTTTGAATTAGTTTTGGAATGATTATATTAGCAAAGTCAAAAGCCCGAAAAACCATCGCGCCGAGATGAAATTGTACATATTGTCGGGGCGCGTCGCCATATATTGAGAGTCTAAACCTAAGCTTCTGCGGAAGCTGAACAATGATTATAGGATGACCATGAGATATGAACAGAATATGAAAAAGTTTTTAACTGCCTTGATCTTGTGGGTGGCGGTTGCTACGGCGTGATTCGCCCAACAGTTCGCCCTGAAGACAAACCTGCTTTATGATGCTACAGCTACTCCTAATTTGGGTGCTGAGTTGGGATTTGGCAAAGCTTCCTCCTTGCAATTGATGTACGGGTGGAATCCGTGGAAGTTTGGCGATAATAAAAAAATGCGCCACTGGTCACTGATGCCCGAGTACCGCTATTGGTTCTGTTCGCCCCTGAACGGACACTTTATCGGTGTGCACGCCTTGGGCGGACAGTACAACGTGAGCGGTATCAAGATTCCTTTGATTTTCGACGACGCCGACCGGTTCCGCTACCAGGGATGGTACGCCGGAGGCGGATTCACCTACGGATATTCCCATATCCTGGGCAAACACTGGAACGTGGAAGCCGCCATCGGCGTGGGGTATATCTATTTCGATTATAAGAAATACGAATGTCAGGTGTGTGGCGCCGAAGTGGACCGCGGCCACAAAAATTATATCGGCCTGACGAAAGCGGCCATCAATTTTGTTTATGTGTTTTAATCGTATCAGGAAATGAAAAGGAAAATGAAATACTACCTCTTTTATGCTTTGGCTGCCGCCTGGATGATCAGTCCGGCCGCCGCCATGGCCAAAGAACGTGAGGCCGGTTTCGTCCGTATCGATTCCGTCTATCTGCAACCTGCGGGCCGTTCCCTGCTGGTGGAGATGCAGCTCCGGCTCGACAGCGTGAACATCGGCGCCGACCGGTTGCTGGCCTATACGCCGGTGCTCGAGGGCGACAACGGCCAGAAGAAAACGATGAAGCCAGTACTCATCACCGGACTCGACCAACATTACGTCTATCTGCGCGAGGGTAACGAGAACAATCCCGAAGCTTGGGAATTGCGGCGCAAGAACGGCACCCGCCAGTCCTATCATTACACTTTCACCGTGCCTTTCGAGAGCTGGATGATTGACTCGAAACTCTCCGTGATGGAAGACCTCTGCGGTTGCGGCGACCTGCTCAATGAGAACAAGATCCCCGTGAAGTCCGTCGACTATCACCCCGAGCGCGACATCATGCTGGCATTCGTGACGCCCAAGGTGGAGGAACGCAAGGTGAGACAAGAAAGCGGAGAGGCCTTCCTGGACTTCCCTGTCAACAAGACCGTGATTTATCCGGAATACCGCAACAACCCGCGCGAATTGCATAAGATCATCGCCACCATCGACCTGGTGCGCAACGATACGAACACCGTCATTACGGGCATCGGCATCCACGGTTACGCTTCGCCCGAGGGCGGATATGCCAACAACGAGCGGCTGGCCCAAGGCCGTGCCGAGGCGCTGCGCACCTACGTGAGCCAGCTTTACCGCCTCTCGCCGGACATCTTCTCCGTGAAATCCACGCCCGAAGACTGGGACGGACTGCGCAAGTATGTGAAATCCAGTTCGATGGCTTCTAAATTAGACATGCTGGAAATCATCAACCGCACCGATCTGGATCCGGATGCGAGAGAAGCCCGCTTGCGTCAGAGTTTCCCCGCGGACTATCGCTTCCTGCTGGACAACGTTTATCCGGGCCTGCGTCATTCCGACTATACGGTGACCTATATCGTGCGGCCGTTCAGCGTGGCCGAGACACGCCAGATCATGAAGACCCGCCCTGCCCAACTGAGCCTGAACGAGATGTTCATGGTGGCCCAGTCGTATAGGCCGGGTAGCGCGGACTACAACCAGGTGTTTGCCGAGGCGCTGAAGTATTATCCCGATGACCCCGTGGCCAACCTCAATGCGGCCATCTACGCCATCAACCGCCGCGACCTGAAAGGGGCCGAAGCCTATCTGGCCAAGGCCGGAGATTCGCCCGAAGCGGTGCATGCCCGTGGCGTATGGGCCATGCTCAGCGGACAGTATGACCGTGCGGAGGCCTGGCTGCTCGAAGCCAAGGTGAACGGCGTGAAGGAGGCCGAGAGCAACCTCAAGGTGCTGGACAAACTGAAAGCCATGCAGTGAGGACTAGAATATCATCCAAATAACTTTTAATAGATAGAGAGAGTATAGTATTTTTATTATTTACGTGTTAATCAATTGAAAAATGAAAAAAAGACAGTTTTTTAGTGTTGCAGTGGCCGCCGTCTTATTGTCGGCTTGCAGCAATGATGAAGTGTTAGACACTACGGGTGGTAGCCAGGCTCTTACGCCGGGCGGCAACGCTTATGTGAGCATTTCTTTGAATGTTCCGAATACTACTACCGGAACAAGATTCCTGGCGGATCCGTCGCAGGATGAGAATAAGGACTTCAATGACGGTTCGGCCGATGAGTCTAAAGTGAAGTCTGCTACATTGTTGGTCTTTGCGGGACCTAATGCCGACGATGCGACGTACTCCCAGAAGGTCGATTTGGCGTAAACTGGATTTGTGTGGAATTCGAATCCGCAGATCACCTCGTCTCTGAAAGTGGTTAAAATTTTGTCTAATTGGACGAATCCGGCGGACAGCCTTTACGGTTGCGTGCTGTTGAATGCACCTGAAAGTGTGACTGCTACTGGGCTTACGGAGGGTACTACAACATTTTCTGATTTTATTAAGAACAATCTGGTTGGAGCTGCTGATGCCACAAACTCCGATAACGGTTTCTTAATGTCCAGCGCGCCGGTTTCAACCAAAGTGGGAGGGACAACCGATCCTTCTGCCGCTTCTATTAGAACGCTGACGAATCTGAAAGTGTACAGTACGGAGGAGGCTGCTCAAAATGCTACTCCTGATGCTGCTTACGTAGAACGTTTGGCTTCTAAGGTGACAGTGGCTAAAAGCGGCACTACCGGAAACTTTACGGATAATAACAAGGGTCAGGTTGCAGAGCTGAGCGATTACAAGTATGAGATCGACATGTGGCAGGTGGACAATACCGAGCCTAACGAATATTTGGTTCGTCAATTCAATACGGATTGGCTGAGTTATCAGGCTGCGAGTGTAGCTAACTGGTATCGTTTCGTTTATAGTCAACGTATTGAAGATGGTGCCGCTCGTACGGATTGGGCAATGGACCCGTCATACGACACTCGCGTAGGCTCCTTGATAACTTTGGGTCCGAAGGCGGTGATGACTGGATCTACGAAGTTTGGCGATGAAGCTCCTGCGTATTTTACCGAGAATACTTTCAAAGAAACTGCACAGAAGGAGAATGAGGCTACTCGCGTGGTTTTCCGTGCTAAGTTGGTGAAAGCTGCTGATGGTTTAGAGATAGGTGACTTCTATACCATAGGCGATGAGACTGGAATCTATACGAAAGACCAATATCAGTCTGCTGTTAACACTCTTTTCCAGAATTACATCTACAATTTCTTGATGCAACACTTGGTTGCGGGGCAGTCTATTCCGGGCGGTGAGCAAGCAGTACCTGTAGTTAACGTAACGTTTGCCGCTAATACTGATGACACTGGATTGCTCGAAGTGACAGGCGCTCAAATTGCCACGGGAAGTACAAGTCTTTTTGACTTCACTGGTAATGAATTTGCTGAGGGTGTAGCAGATTATATAACGAGCTTCAATAAGAACTACCCTGTATACAAGTATGACGGCGGTGAGATGTACTATACTTATTATTTCAGACACTTCGGTGATGAGGAAACTCCTTGGACGGACGGCAACGATCCTGCTGATGAGAAAGGAAAGGCAGATGGTGCAGCAAACTATCTGGGCCGTTGGGGTAACGTCCGCAACAACTGGTATCAGATAAATGTAACTGGTGTACGCAACTTGGGTTCTCCTGTTATTCCTACACCGGGCGACAGCGACTTGGATAAGAAAGAACAGTACATCAGCGTGAAGATCAACATCTTGCCGTGGCGTTTGCGTCCGTCAGACGTGGTTCTGCAATAATCTGTTCCCCATATACAGTATTTGAATACTGTTTTCACTCTATTCCCGGGAGGAGCCGCCGCAAGGGCGGCGCGCTCCACCCGGTTTCCTTAAAAACAGAAAAACTAACCGGATTTGCAGGCAGCATGGCCATTTGCAAGAACCGGATTACACACCGCACGGATTTGGTGCGTCAGGCAGGCCGACGCCATAAGACGGTCATGCAGACGCCGGGCGCAAGCGTATAAACAAGGCGCGACAGCGTTGTCGTCGAGACGGCAACCCCTCATTTTTCGCCGGAAACGCCTCCGCGTGTTCTCGCGATATGAAAAAAAACAAGGAAAACAACGGGGAACCGGTCATTCGTTCCTCTCTATATATAAGAACCCGATTACGAACCAAGGCGGCGACTATGGTACGCCTACAGATAAACGAGAAAGAGACATGAAGATAAAATCTTTATTACTGATGTTGCTCGCCGGATGGGCATTCGCTTCGTGTGACATGATGGAAGACGATCTTTCCGAATGTCCCACTGGTTTGTACGTCAGCTTCAAATACGACTACAACATCCAGCGTGCCGACATGTTTAAGGACCAGGTGGGAGGCGTGCGCGTCTATGTGCTCGACGAGAACGGCCGCGTGGTGGCGGACAGTACGGTGGAGAACACCGGATCCTATCGTCCCTTGTCGCGCTACGGCTATCAGATGCACTTTGCCAACCTTAAGCCGGGACGTTATCAGATCGTGGCCCTCGGCATGCAGAAGAGTTACGAGGAAGCCTTGCGGGCTCCCGGCGCGAAGTTCCGCAGTCAGGGCGCTGCCGACGTCAGCGTGGGCGATAGAATGGAGGATATGGCAATCCTGTTGGACCGCTCTCCGCAATCCGTCCAGATCACCGGAAACACGTCTTCGGATATTCTTTATACGGCAGTGCATCCGGTGGAGAACAATGAAGTGGGTCTGGATACCTTGTGGGTGGGACAGGCCATCGGGCAGCACTCGCTCGAGGATGCTCCCGTGCCGGTGGACGAGCGCGATCCGTTCTATACCGTGGTGGCCATGAAACCTACTTATGCCGTGGTGCCTTTCGTGCGCGCCACGAAGAACGTCAGCATCACCTTGCGACAGGCCGACGGCAGCC
>JAJPYK010000157.1:5198-13330 GCA_021205005.1 Paraprevotella sp.
CCAAGGAATTCGACGTGGAGGTGTGGAATGCCGCGGGGAAATCGCTTACGGCGAGACAGGCAACCGGATCGTCCGGGATGCCGGCAGCCGGATTGTCCGGGATACCGACAACGAGAGCGGGCTGCCCGAGTACTGACAATGGCCCAAGGATGAAGACATCCTTTATACGCCGTTTGACTCGCTGACCGTGGCGAACGCGGTGGGAAGCGGCCTCATGGCGCACTACGATCTGAGCACGGCCCGCATCTATTATGATGCGGAGGTGGAGAACACCGCTCACCTGCTCATCCGGAGCAAGGATACGGGCAAGCTGGTGGTGAACATGAACCTGGCCGACTTCCTGTGCAACGCCCGCGGGGCGGATGCCATGCACCGTTACAGCAACCAGGAGTTTCTCGACCGCGAGAGCGACTACAAGGTCACGTTCTTCCTGGCTAACGGCTCATGGAAGTATGCAGATATAGAAATTTCCATTTTGAATTGGCGCAAGCGCATGGAAAATGTGGCGTTACAGTGACGAAAGGAGGGAATAGTGATGATGGTAATAAGAAAATCTATCAGTATCCGTCTCTTGTTAGGAGTGCTGACCCTCTTCGGCGCCCTCACCTCATGTAGCCAGATGGACGAGATCGGCCGGCCTGCGGATGATGCCGCTTCGACAACGGAAGGGAACTTCTACATCCAGTTGTCGTTGGAGGATTCTTACGGCAGCCAGGGGAGCACGCGAGCCGTCCGGGCCAACACGCTGCCGGAGGGCTACGATAGTGAGACGCCCGGCACGCCCACAGAGAACGCCATTCGCAACCTTTACCTTTTCTTTTATGATGCGGAGACGGGGAAGTATATAACGACCGTAAACGTGAATCCCTCACAATTGATAAAGGATGACTATCGTTATAAGATGAATCTCCCCGAGGGGATCGGAACGAAGATGCTGATCTATTGCGTGGCCAACTTGGCCAACGGGGCGGACGGCAATGCCGATCCTACCGTATTCCAGCATGACAAGGCTTATGAGACGGCCACTATGGCTTCTGTTAAAACGGAGTACCTGGATGTGATCAACGATTTTGTGCCCGGTAGCTACGGCAGGGTCAGTCGGTACGGACGGTGCGCCTTCGGGCATCCTGATGTCGGCGCAAGTGACGCTGGCTGACAACTGCGGAAGTAAAGTGGTCGACGTATCTCTGGGCGGCACGGAAGAGCATCCTTTGCATTTGAAAGCCGATTTGATTCACAGCGTCAGCAAGGCTCTCGTGCTGGTTACCCTGGATAAGGGAACAAAGTCGCCGACGGACGGAGATTATGACGCCTCGGATCTGGCCGATCGCAAAGGTAAGGAATACGACAACCCCGGTCCGGAATATGTGGCGGTGGCGCCGCGCGATGTCGGTGAAGTCTCGGGCGGAACGTTATATGCTCCCTATATCGGCTGGATCCGGAAAGATGAGGTGAAGTTCATACCGGGCGGTGTGAATAAGAAGCTTTACTTCTTCCCGCAGCAGAATGGCGATGTGCAGATGCCTGCATACAAGGATCCCAATATGCCCTTGACGGATTTTATGGACTTCACGCAGTCGGACGGTAAATTGGTGGCAGAGCCCAAGTCGGATTACGGCAATGAGTTCATATTCCATTCGGGCTACGACCTGCACTTGCAGTTGCTGGACGACTGGATGGAAACCGCAGAGGCATACGACGGGACGCTTTGGGACAATACCATCAAGAGTAAGGATGTGTCTGCCCGATACGTAAACGGTATGTATTTCCCGGAGAATACTTTCAGCTTGCTTGATGAGAATAAGGCGGAGGAGAAGCCCTATGCGGATGCGCTCAACGCATATAGCGGAGGACTTCCCATGGTGACCAACATACATATCGCAGCGCGTCTGAGACCGCGTAAGTTCGGCATTCCGAAGAATTTCGTGACGAAGTTCCAGGAGTTCTACAATAGCTACATAGCTGCGCGTACCGGTACAGAGGATGTGCGTAAAGCGTTCGAGGCCACGCTGGGAGGGCTGACCATACAGGATCTGGAGAAGGCCGGGATCTCGTCATGGGTAGATCATTTGCCCATGATCAATGACCACATCAAGTCCATTAAGGACGAAGATCTGCCCAGCGGGATGAGTTCTGACACTAAGGCCGTCATCGAAAGCATCGCCGATATTTATGATTCCGGTTCGCCCGATACGACCGAGTACGTACTGACGATGGCACAGCTATATAAGAACTTGTGGTGGTACGACGACCGGCACTATACCAGTCTGCGTTTTCCCTCCAACACGTTCCTTTATTATAGCGGGCAGACGACGACGGATGCGTCAGGCAAGACGACGGTGGTTCTTCCTACCTTGTGTTTCAGTGCGGACTTCTATCTGATGACCGCGGATGATGTGGCCGAACTGTTGGGGAGCACTACTTCCGACTCGAATGTGGAGGCGGCCTGGATATTCATCGAGACCTTGAAGTTGCAATCCGTCCCGCATCTGGGCGGATGGGGCTACTACTTCACCTATCTGGACGAGACCGGAGTTACGGCGGACTACAATGGCGTCACGCCTTATACGGCTTCCGAGGTCTATCGCAACCGGTATTATCTGATTAACGTAACGCAGATCAACAATGCAGGCGGTTCCGTGACCGATGCGGAATACATCAAGACGTTCACCAGTCCTGTCAATTGGCAATATGCCGGCAAGGCCGATGTGAACTTGCATTAACATTAACCCGAACAGAAACAAGAGTATGATGTTATTGAATAAGAAACATACAAGATTCCTGCGTAGCGGAGGAAGGCTTTCCGCCCTGTTGATCATGGCGGGCTGCTCTTCTTCGGACGATCCGACGGAGGGGGCGGGCGTAGCCGACTTCGGCAATCTCTCGCAGTCCATTCAAGTGAACGTGCAATCCGTAGGTCCGCAGAGGCGGAGAGTTCGGTTAATTATAATTCGTTCACTTTGCTCTTTTGGAACGAGACTGAGTATAACAACTTCAATAGGGGTGCGCTGACCGCTACGCCGACATATGTGGTTACGGCTCCGCTGGGTATCTCTTCTTATGCCAGCGCCCTTTACGACACGCAAAAGAAGTATAATTCCAGTGCGTCTGTCTACTATTACAGCACAGGCTATTCGCCCACTGCGGTGTTGACACCGACGGCGCCTTCGGGAACGGGCTCCCAGTCGGAATATGCCGAACTGACGTACAAGGACAATTCCCCTACGGGCAAGGCATGGCTCGGCCGCTACGACATCTGCTCCACCGATGCGTGGGAAGAGAACTACAGGGGCAGTTTCAATGATCCTTTCGGACTGTTCTCCAAGACGCTGTTGTTCCGTCATCTCACTTCAAAACTGGTGTTCTACGTGATACGTGACGCTTCCATGACTTCCAAGGAACGAGTGCGGCGTGTGACCGTGGACCACGTGAGAACGTTCCATCAAGGTAAGGAAGACATCACCAATTTGCAGTCGCCGACGACGTTCAAGTGGATGCCGTTCGATGATAATAACCTCAAGTCTTTGGTCTTCATCGACAACTATACGAATTCTATCGCCTACCTGAATAGCCAGACCTTGGGAAACTTGAAGCAGCCCGAATACGGCTACATGCCCATAGAGGCCCAGACTTTGCCCGATACCGTTTTGTTCACGAGCGGTCTGGACGACCCGGTGATGGCCGACCTCGAGACGCCTTTGGATTCCGTCTATGTCTGCGGCGATCTGGACCGCAAGGGAGGCTTTACGACCGGGCAGGGGGATTTATATCTGAAAATGAACATCCAGGCACAGTTCACTTACGCGAGCGAGTTCCCGACAGGATATACGGACGACAACGCCCAGGTGTTCTACAAGAAATGGGTCGATCAGTCGGTGCCCGTCTATGGCCTGGACGGCAATCCGATCAACAGTTTCCTTCCGGGGTACGAATACCGCATCTACATCCATTTCTACAAGACGGGCGTGTATCTGGAGGCGAAGAAGGTGAAGTGGAAAGAGGGTGGTACGCACTACGTGGACTTCGGAGGAAATACTACAACGACGAATTAGAACAAAGAATAGGATAAAGATGAATAGAATAGCCAAAAAAGATGAAATATGCTCCGGGCAAGGCGGTCATGATGAGTGTCGCCTTGTGCGCTCTTTTTGTCTCTTCCTGTCATGAAGAGTTGGAGACGGAGAGCGGGATCGACCGCGAATGGATGGTAAAGACGGGGAAGTGGCTGTCTGCCACGCGTCCCGGGATGCAGGTGCAGACCCGCGACGCCGCGACCCGTGCCGTTGCGGCCGTCGAGGAAGGATACACCCTGTTTGAGCAGGGCACGAAATACCGTCTGTTGGGGTTTGTCCGGCCCGAAGACAACCTTACGGCCCCCTTGCAGTTCCGCTTTAATGAGCAGGCCACGGAAGCCGTGGGGAGCAGCGTACATTTTGTAGATGTGCCGGATGCGGTGGACAACCTCGGTTTCACGGCCCATAACGGCGAAACGGGCTCCGCGGACGAAGGCCATTGCGCCATCAGCTTTTACGGCTTCACTTTCGGGACGACCGCGGACGTGACCTTGTCAGACCTGCCCTCTTCCGGTTCTCCCGTATTGTCGGATGTGTATTATAATGAGACTAACGGCACCCATTTGCAGGATCTGATGTGGGGCCGTTTGCAGGATGTGACGGAGGCAGTTAGTGTCTCTTATCCGAGCGAGATACCTTTCCAGCATGCCTACTCGCAGCTGAAAATCAAGGTGGGACAGCAAGCCAACGAGGAGGGCGAAAATATGTTCTCCGGGTTAGTCGTGACGGGAGTGAAAGTGCCCTCTCATCCCACGCAGGGAAAGGTCTATCTCGAAGACGGATCCGTATGGGTGAACACGAGTACAAAGGGAGACATATCCTTGGAGGTCCCGTCCCCCGTGACTGTGACGACGAAGGCACAGGATTTGGGCGCGATGATCGTACTGCCCACGACCGACCTGAAAGACGTGGATCCGTATACTTTCGAACTGGACGTGACCGTACAGGGGCCGCAGGATGTATTGCAGACTTTTGCCGTAAACAACGGAGGAACTGCATCCGATGTAACGCCGGTGGGGAACACCTACCAGCTCACCTTAAAGAAAAATCCCGTGATGTCCTCGACCAGTGCCAGCAATAGTCCTCTCTATTTGAAGCCCGGCTATTCCTACACCCTCGACATCGAGTTCATGGACAATTCGATGCGTATCATCACGGCCATGCCGATGAAAGAAGAATGGCTCTTCGGAGAGACGGACCATTATAAGGTCGCCTCACAGGGGCAGCCCCAGTTCTTCGACAACCGGGCCTGGTCCGACCGAAACCTCGGGGCCGACGAGTACGATGCCTCGGGAGGATTTACGCAATTCGCCAAGACCATGGGATACTTTTACCAGGGACTCCGTAATATTCCTTATTGGCCTTTTAATTTTAAAGACGCTAACTATGACCATAGTTTGAACCTTTGGGTCGGTAAAGGGGAAGATAGTAAGGGGAAGGGCTATCCGAATCCTTATTATAAAATGTATCTGCCCGAAGGCTTGACGGGTCCAGATATAGCGTACAGCAGTGGGGGGGAGCCTGAAATATGGCCCGTACCCGATGGTCGATAATAATTTGCTGGAGGAGTCTGATGTGTTGAAATTCAGTAATGGTACTTACAGGCCTTGGTATTTTAGCCCAAGTGTATCGACAGCTTCCGCTCAAGGTGTAATCACGGAGATACCGGAACTCGGAGATGCGAAAGGCCGTTCATTCGGTTTTATGGGATCCAATAGTGGCATTGCTTATAGTAATGTGGATTGGTCGGACGTTTCCAACCAGCCGGTGCCTTCCGGTTGGCGAATCCCGACGAAAGACGAGATGATGTCCATCTTCCCGGGTACTCCTTTTGCAGGGAATTTCACTTTCCGCAGGGGGGAAAACAATTCCACCCCATCGGCATGGGGGCCGAGAGATGATGTAAACGCTGCTCCGATCGACAAGAGTGTGAAAGCCATCCGTTTCACGGTGCCTTATTATTGTAAAGATGATAAGAATCATTATTTGGTTTTTGATACCGATAACGATCCTGAGACAGGAAAAACATTTAAGGACTCAGGAAAGTATGCCTACTATAAAGATGCGATCGACTTCTTTATAAAGATAGACGATCCGGGGGTTACCCGGAAAGTGAACGGGAAGGATATATATGAAACGAGCGAAGATCCGCGAGCGTTGGTGCCTGATGATCGTACCCGTAACCTGGATTACGATCCTGTGGGCGATCCCGCTCCCGGCTACGTGTCGGTATACGTCATCAGCCGCGATGAGGAAAACGGTGATTTGTATACGTTGCAGGGAGCTAACGTAAGCACGAACTCTTATAAGTGTCTGGAATGGGGCGTAATCTACGGTATCAAGAAGTATCGCACTTCCGAAGCCTACCGGATGCGTTGGCGCGTGATTCAGTCCGGAGTATCGTCGGGAGGGGTGCCGATCTTCTATATCGAGGTCAGCCGTTACAGTTGCAAGAGCACGGACAAACTGACCTTAGATAATTACAAGAGCTATAGCTGGAACGTGCCGGATGCCCAATTGACCTTCCCGATTCAAGGGTATATTCAACCAACCAGTAGTTTTGGACTGAACAATTACGGGACGGAAACCATGTATACCACTTCTACCAAGGTTACGAATACGACAAATATGATTTGGGCATTGCGTGTCAAGGTGACCGGAAACGACTACGGCAGCCAGTTCTTTTCCGTGGTGATGAACAGTAAGCTTTACGGCTATCAGTTGCGCATGGTACGTGATTATTAATCAGAAAACAAACAGTATGAGAAAGTCAGATAACAGAAAACATACCGGCGGCATGCGCTGGTTGCTGTGGGCCGCCATGGCCGTATGCGGGGCGATATGGCTCGGCGTAGGGGTGTCGGGCTGCTCTTCGGAGACCGAGGAGACTGCCGGCAGCCTTTATCCGGACGTGCCGGAGGGCATGGTCGCTATCCGTTTCTCTTTGGGCGGTCAAAGCTATCTGGGAGCCACGGGAGGCAGCACCCGGGCTTCCACCCGCGCCGTGGTGGATGACGATCAGGCGATAACGGAGAGTAAGCTGGACACCAATAAACTCCTCCCCTTGGACGACGGAACCACCGTTTGGATCGCGGCACAAAAAGCTTCTGCAAAAGCTTCCGATATCGGAAAGCCGGACGATAAGGGCAATTACGATCCTGCCTATTTTACGGTTGAGGGGACTGCTAAACTCACGTCTTTTGTGGTACACTCCACCGGCGATACGGATGCCTCCGGAACCCCCATCACCTATCTTTATCCCTGTACGGTGGACTCAATGGGTAATGTGTTGACGGAAGAATCCCAGCCTTTCTTTTTGTCGGCTCCGGGCTATTTCCTTTTCACCGTGGTGTCTCCGGCCCGCAAGCTTAACGGCGATACCTGCCTGTCCATTAAGAACGGCCAGTACGTGTTGGCGAACGATACCCGTTACAAGGCTACCCGACCTGCGGTAGTGGATATCCAGACGGCAAAAGCGGGCGAATCGCGCGTGCAGTTCGTCCAACTGAATCCCATCATGAATCAGACGGCACGTATCCGCGTGGTGCTTCCTATCGCGGCGGCCGAGAAGATCGGTATCCACGACTTCGGGATGTTGCAGACTGGTGTGGAAGTAAGCGGATTGCAAACCGACCCCGATCCCGGTGAGTACAACTGGTCGTTCAACAGTGCCCTGAAAGCCCAAATGGGGAACAAAAACGGCACGTTGCGCATCACCACCTTTACGAAAGAAGTCGTAGATTATGGCCAGGGACCTACGGAATGCTACATGGGCGACGCCAGCGTGCTGCCCACCAACTCCGTTTCGTTGCCGGTGACGGTCCTGCTCAACTTGCGTATCAACGGAGTGCCCACCTCCTACGAGATGATGCTCAACGAAAAAAAGTTCCTCGGAGGTTACTCGTATAATTATATTGGTCAGATCGACAGAGACGCCAACGGCATGCATGTCATGTCATGGCAACAGGCCGGATGGTCGGAAAACTTGCATTTTGACAATATAAATGACGGGGGGGGGATAAACACTAAAAATTGAGTATTTTCTAATCAAAAAGACAA